>JBBRMW010000121.1:0-16657 GCA_038230635.1 Aggregatilineales bacterium
AAAGGCCACGTATGTCTAGGTTTGCCTTCCGACTCCCCCTCTCCGTGATTACGGAGAGGGGGCTGGGGGTGAGGTGAATCTGCGGTATTTGATTGGTTTTACCCTAAGGAGAAAACAGTTAATGAAAGTTATCATTCCGCTCGCTGGTTATGGAACCCGCCTGCGCCCGCATACCTACACCAAGCCCAAGCCAATGATCAATGTGGCGGGCAAACCTGTGCTGGGTCATTTGCTGGATAAAATCGCCGGGCTGCCGATCGAAGAATACATTTTCATCGTCGGACATCTTGGCGATCAGGTGAATGACTACGTGCGCGCTGAATACAATATTCCGGCGCGCTTCGTCGAGCAGAGCGAAATGCTCGGCCAATCGCACGCGATCTGGCTGGCACGCGAGTCGATCGGGCATGAGCCGGTGTTCGTGATCTTCGTCGATACGCTGTTCGAGGCCGATCTGAGCACACTCGCTGCGCCCGGCGCGGATGCCGTAATCTTCGTCAAGGAAGTGCCCGATCCGCGTTCGTTCGGCGTGGTAACGCTCGATAAGGACGGTTTTATCACATCCTTCGTCGAAAAGCCGACGGTGATGGATAATCGGTTGGCTGTTGTCGGGTTGTACTATTTCAAAGATGGCAAAAAATTAATCGAGGCCATTCAAAAAACCATGGATGAAGAAACGATGACCAAAGGCGAGTATTATCTGGCCGATGCGATGCACATCATGGTCACGGATGGTATGAAGTTCCGCACAGAGCAAGTTTCGGTGTGGCTCGATTGTGGCAAGCCGGAGACGGTGCTGGAGACGAATCGCTATTTGCTCGAACATGGCCGCGATAACGGCGCATCCGCCAAAGTCGCTTCGTCGATCATCGTGCAGCCTGTTCATATCGACCCAACGGCGACAATCACGCGCTCGGTGATCGGCCCGCATGTGACGGTCGCGGCGGGCTGCGAGGTGAGCGACAGTATCATCACCGACAGCATCCTCGATGAAGGCGCGACGGTCAAGGGTACGTCGCTGGCGCACAGCTTGGTCGGTCGCAACGCCCACGTCGAAGATCGCGCGCGCACGGTCAACGTCGGCGACTCGTCAGCGATTGGGCTGGCATAGAAGGAAAGAATTCATATGGCCGATGCTAAAGCAGCGAAATTGCCCAAACTGGTTGTACCGGGCGTGCACCAGATTTCGCTCGGAATTGTCAATGTGTTCTTGTTGGAAAGCGATGACGGCCTGATCCTGATCGACACGGGTACGCCGGGCAGCACCGATAAAATTCTCGGTGCGGTACGGGCTTTGGGCAAACAGCCGTCCGACATTCGCCAGATATTGATCACGCACCTGCACGCCGATCATACGGGAAGTCTGGCCGCGTTGAAAACCGCCACGGGTGCGCCCGTGTACATGCACCCCCTCGATGCCGCGCTGGTGCGGATCGGCGTCGCTGGCCGCCCCATGAAGCCCGCGCCGGGGTTAATGCCGCGCCTGATGGTCACGATGATTCGGCTGCGCGGTGCTCCGGTGGTAGCCGCGGCTGAAACGGAGCACGAAGTCAACGACGGCGACGTGCTCCCCCTTGCAGGAGGCATCAAAGTGATTCATACGCCAGGACACAGTGCGGGACAGGTCGCCTTCCTGTGGCCGCAGAACGGGGGTGTCCTGTTCGCGGCTGATGTGGCCGGGAATGTGGGCAATAAACTGGGAATCAGCATCGTGTACGAGGATTTACCACTTGGTCTGAAAAGCCTCAAGCGATTAGCTGGAATGTCCTTCAAGACGGCAGTTTTCGGACATGGGGCACCGATTGTCAGTGGGGCGAGCGAGCAATTCCGCCAGAAATTTTCGTAACTGGCGGTTGTGGGTTGAACTCCTGAATAGAAAGACTCAATTCCTTATGCGAAACTACATCTCCGACCGGGTGCAAAATGTGCCGCCATCGGGTATCCGGCGCTTTTTCGACATCGCTGCCACCATGCCCGACGTGATCTCATTGGGCATCGGCGAGCCGGATTTCACCACACCGGGCGGAATCTTGCGCGCGGGTGTCCATTCGCTGGAGGCGGGCGAGACCCACTATACCAGCAACAGCGGCACGATCGAACTGCGGCGCGGCATTTCCGACTATATCAAGGCGCTGTACGGTATTGAATACGATCCAGAGCATGAGTTATTGGTCACAGTCGGTGTCAGCGAGGCGCTTTACCTCGCCATGACCGCGATCCTCAACCCCGGCGACGAAGTGATCGTGCCGGAGCCGTGCTTTGTGGCCTATGCGCCCGAAGTCGCGTTCGCGGGCGGCGTGCCTGTATTGATCCCCACCCACGCGCATAATGGCTTCCAGGTCACGGCGGCGGCCATCGAAGCGGCTATCACGCCCCGTACTAAAGCACTCTTGATCGGCTACCCAAACAATCCGACGGGCGCGATCATGGCGCGCGAAACGCTGGCCGAGATCGCGGCGTTGGCGATCAAGCACGATCTGTTGGTCATCTCCGATGAGATTTATGATCGGCTGGTATACGGAGTCCCGCACACGCAGTTTGCGACGCTCGACGGTGTGCGCGATCGAACGATCGTACTCAGCGGCTTCAGCAAAAGCCACGCCATGACAGGGTGGCGCATCGGTTACGCCGCCGCCAACGCCGATCTGCTGGCTGCCATGCGCAAAGTCCACCAATATACGATCATGTCCGCGCCGACCACCGCGCAGGTCGCTGCCCTCGAAGCGATCCGGCACGCCGAGCCAGATGTGAACGCAATGGTCGCCGAATATGATCGGCGGCGCAAACTTTTGGTAGGCGGCTTTAATACGCTCGGTTTGACCTGTTTTGAGCCGCATGGCGCATTCTATGCGTTTCCAAGTGTGGCCGCTTCCGGCATGGACGATAACCAATTCGCCGAAGCACTGCTAACTGAGGAGCAAGTCGCCGTCGTGCCCGGATCAGCGTTCGGGGCGAGCGGAGCGGGTTTTGTGCGCGCTTGCTATGCCACCTCCTACGAAAAGATCGAGCAGGCGTTGGAGCGAATGCACCGCTTCATGCAGCGGCACGGCTAATAACGCGGCAACGTTTCAGAACTTGCCTGCATCAAAAGTGCGCCTCGTGCTATAATTGGACATGTGTTCTGTATCATAAGGAGCTATCAATGGCTGATCCAATGCAAGAGCGCTGGTCATGGGTTTCGGGATCGCATGGGATGCGCGCAGAAACGCTAAATACGCTGACGGATGCCGATTTGGCGTTCACTCCTGGCGGCGCTGCAATGACATTGGGTGCGTTATGCCGCGAATTTGGTGAAATCGAGTACGCCTATATCCAGTCGTTCAAGAACTTCAAACAAGATTGGTCGTATCACAACACGGAAGCTGGTCTCGAAGGCAGTCTCAGCCAAATCAAGACGTGGTATCAGTCCCTTGATGATGAGATGGCAGCCGTCATATCGGCGTTTTCCGCCGACGATGCGAAAAAATCTATCGAGCGTGAGGGTGGCTACAAGACGACCGTCGAAACGCAGCTCGACATTTATCTCCAAGCGCTGCTGATCTTTTTCGGAAAACTGACGGTTTACCTGAAAGCCATGAATAAGCCGTTGACAAAATCGTTCCAGGACTGGATCGGCTGAAATCGCTCGTTTACGTCTGATTGTGACCAAGATAATCGAGTTGTTGGGCGATCACGCCGGGTTCGCCCCTACCCAAACCGCGTGTTGTAGGGTCGAACCCGATATGGTTGCCGCCTGCCTGAACTCCGCTCTAGTTCTAAAGGCTCTCCCCCGCACCGTTTCCGCACTTTTAATTTGTCGTTAACCGTGTACAATTTCAACGGCATTTCTGCGACTGAGGAGATTGTTTGTTATGACCTATTCTCGGCGACTCATCCAGGCCGCGCTGTGTTTAGCGCTGGCGTTGATGTTTGTCCCTCAATTTCTGACTCCCACACAGGCGCAAACGGCACCTGTCACCCCCGCGCCAACCCAATCCGCGACTCCGGTTGCGACAGTGGCCGCCACCACCTCGGCGACGAGCGCGCCAACTTCAGCAGCGACCGTCGTGCTCACTGTCGCTGCCACCACAAGCATCGTCGCACCGGGGACTATCACCGTCGACGGTTCAGCCATCGTTTCGCCGATCGTGAAGCAAGTGGCCGATGCGTATACGGCTAAGCACGCCGATGTCAAGATCGATCTGGGCGTTTCGGGCACCAGCGGCGGCTTCGATAAGCTGTGCGCAGGTGTGCTCGACATCAACTTGGCTGTCACCGGGATTTCCGATCCACAAGCGGCGGCCTGTACCGCCAAGAACGTGACCTATGTCGAGGTACTGCTTGGTTTCGATGCGACGGTCGTGGTCGTCAATACCGCTTCGACTGTGAACTGCATTGGTGTGGACGAACTGAACAAACTGCTCAGTCCTTCCGCAGCGGGCGCAATCAAAGACTTCAACCAAATCGTTCCGACCACCACGCCGCAGCCGATTGGTTCGCTATACGCGACCAAAGATTCGCGCGCGCGTGATCTGATAAGCAGCTTGGTATCGGGTGCAACCTTGCGCGGCGACATCAGCCAGCAGGATACGGCGGCGGCAGTCGTCGATAAGCTGGTGGCTGAACCCACGAGCATCGGCCTTTTGACCCTATCCGATTTTCAGACAGCATCGGCGGCGAAGGCTGTTCGCATGTTGAATGTGAAAAATGGTACTACGTGCATCGCGCCGAACGTTGCCAATCTCGAAGAAGCGCGTTACCCGGCGGGTGAGTCGCTCTATGCTTACGTCAATATTGCGAGCTTGAGCCGCGCCTCGGTCGCCGATTTCATGAATACGCTGGTCGGCTTCGATGGACAAAACGCCCTGACTGCCAAAGGGTTCATCCAGGCCGATGCGAGCGTTTATACGCGCGATACGACCTATCTCAGTGCCAAACAATCGGGCCGCACCTTCAGCCGAATCCAAAGTGTGAATGTGCCCGCTGATACGACCGGCACGGTCAACGCGGCAGGTTCAGCGGCGGCTTTTCCCATCCTCAAGGCTGTGGCTGATGCTTTTCAACCGCGCTATACCAAGATCACGCTGACCCAAACCGACTATAGCAATGATGACGGCTATAGCAAGTTATGCGCCAGCACGACCGATCTGATCGGTGTGACGCGCGCGCCGACAGACGCCGAATTGGCCGCCTGTAAGACCAACAATGTGGCAACGATCACGTTGAATCTGGGCGCGCAAGGTGTGGTGTTGTTGATCAATCCGGGCAATACCTTCGCCACTTGTCTGACGCTCGATCAACTGGGCAAGTTGTTCGGCGCGGACGCCAATGGCAAGGTCATGAAGTGGTCGGATGTGGACGCGAAATTCCCGACGACCGACTTGCTGATCCTCAGTCCTGCCGATGGCAGCACGACCCTGGATCTGCTCGTACAACGCACCGTCAAGGGTATCGCGCCCCTGCCCCGTCATGACATGACCACCAACGACGATCCGTTGTATCGTGCAGCAGGTACGGCGAATGCGGCCAACGCGATCACGTTGATGAGCTACAGCGAGTATAAAAAGGTCACGTCGAAGGTGACGCTGGTGGGAGTAGATGGTGGTAAAGGCTGCGTCACGCCCACTGATCAGACGGTAGCGGATGGCAGCTACGCGCTCTCCCAGAAATTCTCGCTTGTACTCAACCAAAATGCGTTTACGCGGCCAGAGGTCAAGGCGTTTGTGTGGTATCTGCTGAGCGACGATGCGCTGGCCGTGATCGCCGATAAGGGCAACGTGCTTGGCACCGATCGGGCCGCCTTCACCGCCGCCCGCGAGACCGCCTTGCAACGCTTCTCACAACCGCCAGTGCCGCCGACGGTCGTGCCAGTGGGTACAGCGGCGGGCACGATGACGCCGGTCCCGACCGCGGCCACGTCGTAAATACCTCAGAGGCGAGCGACCCGGCGTGATCATAGGCGTGAAGGTAAGGCGAGACGGTGCTAGGTGTACGCGGCGTCGTTATTGTGAAATGGACGAGGCGGGCCTCGTCCCTACAGAAGCGGCGTTCGGAGTAGGGACGAGGCCTGCCTCGTCCGCCGCCTAGATTTCACAAAACCCGACAATGACCGCCGCCGTTCCTTAGCTTCACGCCTATGACCCGGCGTGATCGCCCGTTTGCTGCCATTGTAGGATTAATTAGCCCAGGTTTTGAACGGGCAGCCAAAAACCAAACGTGCTGCCCGTGCCCACCGCGCTTTTGAACCAGACTTCGCCGCCGTGTCGCTCAATCACCAACTTGACCAGACTCAGGCCGAGTCCCGTGCCGGGTATGTCTTCCGTACCTGGCTGGCGCGCGCGATAGAACTGCTGAAACAACCGCGATTGGCGTTCTGGTGCGATACCGTAGCCCGTGTCTTCGACCTCAAACTGAAACTGTGAATCGATCGACCAGACGCGCACCGTGACTGTGCCCGCTTCGGGCGTATACTTGATCGCATTGTTGACCAAGTTGGCGATGGCCTGTCGCAGCTGCGTCTGGCTGCCCACGATGAGCAGCGGTGGCATATCGTTGGCACGCTCCAATAGCAAGGTTTGACGTTTGAGCGCGGCGGCGGACAGTTGAGTGCGGTGTGTCTCTTGCACAAGTCGCAGCAGATCGACGGCGCGCCAACCCTCCTTCCGCTCGCTCTCCACTTTTTCGAGCGTCAACATATCATCGATCAGAACGCGCATCTGTCCGGTCGCATCTTGGATGTATGTGGCGAAGTTTTGCTGTTCGGCACTGAAGTTTTTGCCAATCTGCCGCAGCAGCAAATCGAAATAACCGATCAAATTGGTGAGCGGTGTCCGCAGATCGTGCGAGGCCATGCGGATCATTTCGGATTTGAGCGTTTCCAGTTCGCGGCGCTCGTCATAAAGACGTGCTTGCCGGAGCGCGACAGCGGCTTGGCTCGCCAGCGATTCGCACAGCAAAATGTCGTCTTGTGTGAAGGGCCGATCGCGGCGGCTTTCGAGCGCTAGGGTGATGCCCAAAACCTCGTCCTGCACCACGAGCGGTGTCAGCAGCAGTGCCTTCACCGCAAACTGTCGCAGCAGTGCCCCCCCCGCCTCGCTTAAATCCGGATCGATGGCGCGGAGCACCAGGGATCGCTGCGATGTGATTACCCCTTGAAAAATTGGCTGATCTTTCAGTTCCCAAAATGCACCAACGGGTGGCAGTTCATCGGCAGCGTTGAGTAAAGTCCCCGGTTGATAGGTCGCCAGCACGGTGACTCGACTGCGATTGGCGCGGAAATCCGTGACGAGCGCGCTCGAAGTCTTGAGCAAGGCAGCCATCGATTGCGCGACTTGCGGCAAAATATGCGCTCGTTCCAAACTCGACGAAATGGCGCGCCCCGCTTGATATAGGGTGCTCATTTCTTCGGCGCGGCGTTCGGCTTCGGTATACAAACGGGCGTTGTCGAAAGCGATCACGGCGCGGGCGGCCAGACGTTGAATGAAGTCCAAATTATCATCGTTAAACGTATCCGATCGATCGCTTTCCAAACTCAAAACGCCCAACAAGCGCTCTTTGGTCTCCAATGGGATGGCGATCTGCGCGCGAATATTTGGCAAAATCGGGATGTAATCAGGATCGTTTGAAACGTCGGCAGTCAGAGTCATTTGATGGGTGCGCGCGGCACGTCCCATGATTACCCACGAGAGCGGCATCGGATGGTCGCGGTTGAAGGGGAACGCCCCGGCAGGATAGCCCAGCGGCGAAAGCGGGATCAGCCCCGTGCCGTCGGCGGTGGCCGTGGAGACGAGTCCCGCGCGCGCACCCGTCCGTCGTAGTGCCCAATCGATGGTGAGCGTCATGACGTAGCCCAGGTTAAGTGTACTGCTCAGTTCCTCGTCCAACTGTTGCAGCATCGTCAATTCATCGACCTGCTCGCTTTGTTTATCGGACGTATATTTTAGTTCGGTGACGAGTCGGCTGTTTTCGAGCACCGCGTTGGTCTGCGCGATCAAAATGGCGAGCGCGCCCAGGCTTGCTTCAGTCGGTCGGGCGTTATCATCCGGCGCGCCTAAGTCGATCACCCCCATGCCGGCACCGCTGCTGCGCCGCAAGGGGATGAAGAGTGTATCACCCTCTGACCACATTTCGGCGGTCTTGTCAGCGGCGAAATAGTAGCCGACACCGATCCGCTCGGCCTCGCCCAGTCGATCGAGTCGATCGTGCCAAGCGGCGGCCTCGGCACCATTGATAAGGGGTTGAGCCACTTGTCGGGAATCGATACGGCGCAGGATGTTTCGCTCTTTATCGAATAGCAGGATCGTAGCACGTCCCCAACCCAAATCGTGGACGGTTTCAGAGACGATGAATAAGCGCGCATTTTCATCTGCCGCCGCCAACAATTGCTCGATCGTCGCATTGATGCGCTGCAATCGATCGCGCTCACTCACGACGTTCTGTTCACGGTGCGCGATCTCGGCATAAGCGCGCGCATTCACAATGGCGATGGCGGCCTGGGGCGCGAGTAGATCAAGTACGGCCAAGTCTTGCGGCTGATAGCGACGATCCGCCTCAAACTCGAACACCGTCAAAACCCCAACCACCTCGTTCGAGAAGATCAAAGGGATGGCGGCTGCCGCATGGATGGGTGGGATTCCCGCCGGGATCGCGTTTTGGCGCACCCAGCTTTGGTAATCGGGAACCGTGACGGTTTCGCGTGATTCGAGGGCGCGCCGTGCAATTTCGACGCCAATAGCGGGGTGCGCCGTGCCCGATAATGCGGGCGGGAGGCCAAAACATGCCGCGAAACTGAGCGCTGTCTCATCCTTGAGATATACACAGGCACAGGGCGCACCCATCAAGCTGGCCGCCTGCTGCGCGATCATTTCGAGCAGGGCGGGTAGTTCCAAACGTGTTGTCAGCGAGACACCCGCCGTCCGCGCGATTGCCAGCCGCGCCGGTTCGTTCTCGAATCCGTTGAGTGTGCGCACCCGGATCAGCCCCAACGCTACCAAAAGTGCTGCGCTCAGGCTGATCACAAGGGTCAGGCTATACAACGGTATTTCGTCAATGGCGACTGGGATAAGTGACGCGGGGATGAGCAGTAAGCCGATACTGAACATCAAATTGAGCGGTGGTTTCGCCTCGCTGAGCAATAGGACACTGGTCGCCATTGCAGCGATCAGGTAGAGGGCAAGTGCAGCGCTCAGCAGCGTTGTGGGATGCGCGGCGCTCGGAAGTTCCAAAAAAGGCACGAAAAAACCCGCCGCCACCGAGACGCCAAATGCGGCCAAGCCTATCCGCGCCAGACGCATCAAACGGCGCGTCGCAGCCAACCGATGGATAAAGTTGACGAGCAGCCAGATGCTCAGCACGGTCAGCACACCAAATGCGCGCGTCTCGGTTATGAGCGTCGGGGCCGCGACAAGCGCCGCTTCGATCGTCAGGATTCCCAACGCGGTATGGACAGCCAGCAGCCCAAGCAACCCCCACGCGAGCTGCCGATTGATGCCCTGCCCGCTGCCTAACAGCAAAGCCAGGAGCAGTAGACCGCCCGTGAGTGCGAAGTTGATGAAACTCAGTGTGATAATGAAGATCGCGTTAATATCCATGCGAGCGGGCAATCCTTCTTAATGCTGGCTAATCCTAGCATGGTCGGTTGTTTTGCACAATCATGCCGATTGCCGAGTCAAAGCGATTGCCGAGTCGGCAATGCGTCTCCTCATCTGGCAGTCGCCCAAATCCGCGAGAACAGTTAATCACCTGTTAAAACTGTGTCGCTACAATCTGCTCGAATTTCGTTATTCGAGGAGGATTTCCCATGAAGTTCATATTCGGAAAAGTCGTGGTGTTTGCATTGATCGCAGCCTTCGCGCTCGGTCTGACGCCCGCCGTTCAAGCTCAGAGCGGCGATTATGTCAATACACTGTCCTTGCCCGCCACTCCTGCCACGGATGGTACGTACAAAGGCGTTGACCCATCAAACGCCAAGTTGACGTTCTGGTACAATTACTCGGGCAGCACCGCCGACGCCATGAATGCCCAGATCGACAAATTCAACAAGGCCAACCCCTGGCACATCACGCTGACGGGCAAAGCCAAAGGCTCGTATCCGGTGATCTATCAGGCCATCCTGGCGGGTCTGCAAACCAAAGACCTGCCCAATCTGACCGTCGCCTATCAGAACGAAGCGGCCACTTATGAGACGGCTGATGCGTTGGTGAAGCTGGATGATCTGGTGAACGACAAGACATACGGTTTTGGCGAGAAGGGTCTCGCTGATTTCTTCCCTGGCTTCCTGGCGCAAGACGTGAACCCACAGTTCAATAATGCGCGGCTCGGCTTTGCGTTGTACCGCTCGGCGGAAGTGTTGTACTACAACGTCGATGCACTCAAGGCACTCGGCTATGATGCGCCGCCAAAGAGCTGGGATCAGTTCAAAGAGATGACCTGCAAATTCGCCAAGTCCGGCTCTGGCAAAATCGGTTACGAAGTGCGTACCGATGCGTCGTGGGTGGCCGCCGCGACCTTTGCACAGGGTGGCGATATCTACGATCCAAAAACGAACAAGCTGACCTACAACACAGCCGAAGCTGAAGTTGGCCCGCAGACAATGGCCGATTTGCTCAAGCAGGGCTGTGTCTCGTTGATCGCCAACTCGAAGGGCTTCAGCGATCAGGCTGACTTCGGCGCTGGCAAGGCGCTGTTCTATGGTGGCTCAACGAGCGGTATTCCGTTCATCGGCAAGGCTATCAGCGATGCGAAGCAAAACTTCAAATTCGACGTGGCTCCGATTCCGTACAAAGATCACCCGGTAACCAATATCTACGGTGCAAGTGTCTCGATTGTCCACAGCACCCCAGAAAACGATCTGGCGACCTGGCTATTCATCCGTTGGTTCAGCGAATCGGATCAGCAGGCTGCCTGGGCGACCGCCAGCAACTACTTCCCGGCGCGCAAATCCGCCGCTGACAAGCTGGGCGACCTGTTCACCAAACTGCCCGCCTACAAATCAGCCTTCGATTTGCTGTCGCAGGGCACGAAAGCCGAACCGCCATTGGCTGGCTATAACCCGATTCGCCAGAAGGCAGCGGATGCGATGGCCGATGTGCTAGATGGCAAAGATGTCAAGGCGCGATTCACGCAACTCAACACTGATGCAAACAAACTGTTGCAAGACTTCAAGCCCAATCTGATACCGAATACACCGGTACCGGCGACGGCTGTCGCCACCCCTAAATAAGGCGTAGAACCTCGCTACACGCGGGCGATCGCATTGGGTCGCGCCTACAACCAGCGGGTTTTGGTAGGGGCAACCCAGCATGGTCATAGACGTGAAGCTAAGGGGAGACGGTGCGAGGTGCGGGAGGCGTGGTCATGGTGAGATGGACGAGGCAGGCCTCGTCCCTACAGAAACGGCGACTGGGGTAGGGACGAGGCCTGCCTCGTCCGCTGGTTAGATGTCACAAAACCCGACAATGACCGCAGCCGTTTCTTAGCTTCACGGCTATGACCCAGCATGGTCGCCCGTCTTTTTATTTTCAGTTATTGATTGAAAACCCACGCTAAGAACGTCGTTGAGTCGGGCAAATCACCCGTTTCAGTGAGGTTTTTGTCGGTTTTGTCGGGGCAGTCTGGCGGTGTTGGCCCTTTAATCTTCGAACTCTTAAGCACGGTTCCCGTCTTGACATCGACGACATACGCATCCGCGCTAACCTGATACTGGACGCAGGAGTACTTTGAGCTGCTGCCATAAACGTCGGTGTGAAACACGTCCTGAGTTTTCTTGATGCAAACTACGTGAGTCAGTGTCGATTTGTCGGCGGCGACCTTATCGGCGGCGGCGGCCTTTTGATATTGATCGAGCACTATTTTGTCGTCGGCGTTCAGGAACGCGACCTTGCTGCCAGCGGGCAGTTCGGATGAGACGGTGGGCGCGCTCAGGTTGCTGCACAGATCGATGACGGGCTGCCCATAGGCTTTGACGGTGGCATCTTGCGCTTGCTTGAGATTGATGGCAGCGACGATAAGGACACCTGCCACGATGACACCGATAATAGCCAAAATGATGATGCTACAGCCACAACCACGCAGATTAAAGCCACGTTGTGTACGCATAATCGAACCCCCTTATTGAACCTTATTGAAGCCATCTATTCTAAACGAAAGCAGGTGCAAATAATCCGTTTTTGAGCGGTTCTTTACGCACTTTTTGCTGGTTTTATAGAGTGTGAGCGGGGGGATTGGAAGAGCGGACGCGGCAGGCCGCGTCCCTACAACAAATGCCATTCTTGTGGGTATGGCAGGTCGCCTCCACCCGACGTTAATTATTTATCGAGCGAGTCGAGGAAATCTTCGTTGGTGTCGGTCTGACGCAAACGCGAAACGACGGCTTCGGTTGCGCCGACAAGCCCCAGTCCCGCACCATTTGGCGGATCGCCCATCATCTGGCTGAGCATCCGGCGCATTGTCCACACACGCTGCAAAATATCGGGGCCAAGCAGCAGTTCTTCGCGGCGGGTGCTCGATTTCTCGACATCGAAGGCCGGGAAGATGCGGCGCTCCTGGAGGCGACGGCTCAGGTGCAGTTCCATGTTGCCCGTACCTTTGAATTCCTCATAGATCAGATCGTCCATTCTGCTGCCCGTATCGACCAGACAGGTGGCGACGATCGTCAGACTGCCGCCTTCTTCGATGTTACGCGCCGCGCCGAAAAAGTGCTTGGGCGGATACAACGCCGATGGATCGAGGCCACCCGTCAAAGTGCGGCCACTGGGCGAGACGGTCAGGTTATAGGCGCGCGTCAAGCGGGTGATGCTATCGAGCATGATCACCACATCGCGCTTGTTCTCGACCAGCCGCTTGGCGCGTTCGAGTGCCATCTCGGCCACCCGTACATGGTTCGTCACCGGATCGTCGAAGGTGGAACTGATCACTTCGGCTTCCACTGAGCGGTCAATATCGGTCACTTCTTCGGGACGCTCGCCGATCAGCACAACCATCAGGTGAACGTCCGGGTAATTGTGGCTGATTGCGTTGGCGACCTCTTTGAGCACGGTCGTTTTGCCCGCTTTGGGGGGTGAAACGATCATGCCGCGCTGTCCTTTGCCGATCGGCGCGACCAGATTGAGCAGCCGCGTCGAGAGAATGCGTGGATTCGTCTCCAGGTTGTAGCGCACCTGCGGGAAGATCGGCGTCAACTGCTCGAAAATCGGGCGCGCTTTAGCACTTTCTGGGTCGATGCCATTGACGGCTTCCACGCGCAGCAGCCCATAATATTTTTCGCTGTCCTTCGGCGGACGCACTTGGCCGATCACCATATCGCCCGTGCGCAGTGCAAATCGCCGAATTTGCGTTTGACTGACGTAAATGTCATCCACGCCCGGCATATAATGATCGGAGCGCAAAAAGCCGATGCCATCATCCACAATATCGAGCACGCCACCGCGTAGTTCGTGCCCTTGTTTTTCGGCTTTATCTCGTAACAGCCGCACGATCAAATCTTGTTTTTTGAGACGACTAAAGCCCGCGACGTTGGCATCGCGCGCCATGTTGCGCAAATCCTCTAAGGTACGCTGTTCGAGTTCTGCAATATCCATGGATTTTAACTCCCAGGTGGGTAATACGGACCGCATCCGTGCTGGATGGGCGAGACGTTTTCAATTGGAGCTGGGCGGCGGAAACGCAAGACGGTGACGGAAGTTTCCTTGTCGGGCGGGTCTATCCGCATGTCGCGCTCACATTAGCATAAATTGGCGGATAATGCAACATTCGCTTGGCAAACAGGCAAACAGGCAGGGCAAACGCACCACGTTCAAAATAAAAGTCAGGCTGGTGTAGAATGAACCGAAGTCTAGCGGTACAGCGAATCAGAAAGATCGGGCAATATCCTTCAACTTATCGGCGATCAGCTTTGGGACGTTCCCATGCCGCAGATCGGGCACGGATTGGTGCTTATCCGTGTTGAGCGAGCGCTGATCTGGCGACGCACGGCTCAACCCTCAGCGGCGCGTCGATTGTGGATGCGCTATCCGCAGGCAGCGCGCAAATGGCTCGATTACGCGCGCCACGAAGGGCTGCGCTCGACCTATCACAAGACTCGCGCCCGGTTGGATTCGATCCGCGTTACGGATGAGGGGATGCTCACCAGCCTGTGTGGGTGGGTGGCAGCAATCGACACGGCGAGGAGAGATTTGGCGGTCGGCGATCGCGTGGCGGGTTTCGGATTCGGGCGACCTGCTTATGCCGGGTGGCTGTTGTTGGCCGATGGGTGGTGCTTTCCGGTTGCCGATAATACTTCGGCACATGCCGCCGCCGCGCTGCTGCCCGGTTTGATCGCGCTGGACTGGGCACGGACTGATGGTCATGATCCCGAAAAGCTGTTGACTAAAGTCTTGGCTGGCGACCTCGGACCCGTCGCGCTGCCAGACCGTGAGCGTGACAGTTTGAACCTGTACAGTGGGCTGCCAATCACCGTGCCCGATTGGGCGCGTACCCAGTGCTGCGCCGAATACTTTGATCGTGTGCGTTCAGGGACGTTCGAGAAAACGCTGAACGTGCTCCCCGAAAAGGTTGCCGCTCGTGCTGGCGATCGGATCAAGGGTAATCCGTTGTATGTAATCGGGGGTGATTCAGCGACCCTACCCGCGCGGCAATACTCAGCACGGCGCGACGGAGTCCATTCAGAATCGACGAAGGGTGTATTCGGGATGGGGTTGATCGGGGCGGGCGATTATGCGCGCTCGATACTGATCCCGGCGCTGCAACGCGAACGCGCGATTGAGCGGCGCGGCGTCGCTGACTTGAATCCAGGGGCAGCAGCGATCACGGCGGCGCGCTATGACTTCGCATTCGCGTCTGCTAATCCCGATACCTTGTTCAACGATCGGTCGATGCGCGGCCTGTTGATCGCAGGTTATCACGACTCGCACGCGCCGCACACGATCCATGCGCTCGAACGGGGCGTCGCGGCGTTTGTCGAGAAACCGCTGGTCACGTCGTGGGCGCAGTTCGAGGCGTTGATGCTGGCTTACGAGCACGCGGAGGGCAAGGCTTTCGTCGCCTGCGGCTTCAATCGGCGATTCGCGCCCGCGTTGGTGCGGCTGCATAAGCTGGTCCAACGTGAATCCGGCGCGTTGACGATAGTCTGCGTGGTACGCGGCCATACGCTGCCGCCGGGTCACTGGTACTACGGCGCGGCACAGGGTACACAAATCGCGGGCAATATCTGCCACTGGATCGACCTCTGCATGTGGCTGACTCGTCCGGCGATTCCAGTTTCGATCGCTGCAATCGCGCCACCGGGTTCGATTCACGCCGAAAATGTGGCGATCACGCTTACCTTCGATGACGGATCGCTGGCGGCGATCATTTTCACACAGCGCGGCGACGATTTGCGCGGCGTCCAAGAATCGATCGAGGTGCGGCGCGACGACCTCTCGGCGACAGTGGGCGGCGGCCTAGATTCGCTGCGCGCGGTGCGTGGCGGGCGCGTGGTGACTGCGTGGCATGGTGCGCGCGATAAAGGTCACAACGCAGAGTTGAAGGCGGTGCTCGGAGCGATGCGATCGGGCGCGCCGCCACCGATCGCGTTCCGTGAGGCGATGCTGAGCAGCGCGCTCACCTTGACGGCGATCGATGCGTTAGCGGCAGGTCATCCTATTGTGCCCGATCGAACGCTGTTGGCACACATCGAGCAGTTGCCGTAGCGCGCCATCAATGCCGTTGCAATAGAAATCTCCAGCATTGTCTTGATCTATTCGGTAAGGAAATAATGCTTATTTTGTGTAATTTGTTGTGTTGACAGCATTTATGGAACGTTGGCTTATGAGGCGCATCCAATTTAGTGTGCTGATTTTGGCTATTATCCAAGCAATAAATGGTGTAGTGTTATTTTCCCCGATTAAAGCTCATGAAGCAGCCATATCATGCCCGCCATCTAATTTTACCCTCACGTCAATTGATGCGAGTGCCACGCCTCACTCTTTAACGTGGAACCTATTTCCAATGTCAAATCCAACAAACGGCTTGCCAGGAAAAATCGTTTTTATGTCAAACCGTGACATGTCCGATAAGCAACGCTATCAACTTTACGTCATGAATGCTGATGGTAGCGATACAATCCGGCTAACCCATGATCAATATGACTACTGGTTTCCCTCCGTATCTCCCAATGGGAAACATATTGCTTTCGGTTCCGATCGTTGCGGTGGTTGGCATTTATTTATGATGGACCCCGATGGTCGGAATGTTGTCATGTTTCCAGTGGTTGGCAGTGGATATATCAATTATAGACCTGCGTGGTCACCTGACAACAAGCGGATTGCTTTTACAATGAACAATGAAATCTATGCGATGAATATCGATGGTTCTGGCTTGGTTGACTTGACGAATAATCCAGCGAACGATCAGCGGCCATCGTGGTCGCCAGATGGTAAATATATTCTATTCGGATCAAGCCGCGCCTATAGATTCGGCTACCACTTACTCGACAATCAAATTTTTGTGATGAATGTGGATGGGTCAAATCAAACACAGTTAACCCACTATGAATCGGACAGGGTGCGCGCAAAGGTTGTCAGGCAACTTGTGGCAAAGCGAAAGGCGCGAAGTTAACCTTGTCGCATAAGAAGGCAGCACGGGCTTTAGCGAGCTTGCGGGCGCCATCTTTGCTCCAACGCGCGCCCGACAGTTTGAGGCG
>JBBRMW010000122.1:0-16603 GCA_038230635.1 Aggregatilineales bacterium
AGAACCCCTCTATCCCCAGCCCTTTCCCCCACGCAGGCGGGGGGAAAGGGAGCAGACGCTTCTGCAAGCGTTCACAATCAGCAGGGCCGCGATAATGGTAAGGACACGCAGGCGGTGGGAAAGGGAGCAGACGCCTCGGTGAGTCGCTCGGTAGTACCCGTCGGCTGAAGGACGTGGCGAGGTCGGTCAGTGGTCGGGTGTGACTCCCCTTTCCCACCGCCTGCGTGGGGGAAAGGGGTGGGGGGGATAGAGGGGTTCTATGATCTGCCCCCAAACTTGAATGCACCCGATGTTCAAGCCGCGCTTGACAAAACCTCATCTCGTGGTATACTAACGCCCATACTATGCTTTCAATTTGTGGAGTCCAGCGGGCAATTTCAAGCGATGAAACTGCGTTTCATGCGCTTGTTTGTGTTCGGGTGGACTGTTTTAGCCACTTCCAACTAGGAAAAGGTTCGTAAAACGCGCTCGCAAGGCGCGTTTTGAGCCTACGCAGGGGTAAGCCCGCTCTGAGTTCCTGTACGTGATGTTAGCAGAGGAGGTAGCGCCGTGGAGGCGAAAGATTTTAGCGCATTGCGTGTGAGTTTGGCCTCGCCCGACCAGATCATTGGCTGGTCGTATGGTGAAGTGACCAAACCAGAGACAATCAACTATCGGCGACTCCGCCCCGAAAAAGATGGCTTGTTCTGCGAAGCGATCTTTGGCCCGACCAAAGATTGGCAGTGCTACTGCGGCAAGTACAAGAACATCCGCTACAAGGGCATCATCTGCGACAAGTGCGGAGTCGAAGTAACCCGTTCCAGTGTACGCCGCGAGCGCATGGGTCACATCAAGTTGGCCGCTCCCGTCGCCCACGTTTGGTATACGCGCCGCGTGCCCAGCTATCTGGGTTTGTTGCTCGATGTCAGCCGCCGTAACCTCGACCGCGTGCTGTATTTCGCACAATATGTCGTCACCTCGGTCGATGAGGATGCCCGTCACAAGGCGCTCAAGCGGATCGACGACGAACTGAAGCGTCAGGATACGGGTGCGGGTGGCGATCTGGACGAGAAGATCGACGCTATCCGCCAGAAGCGCAATGTCGATATGGGCGAGTTCGATGGTCGCAAAGAAGCCATCAACGTCGCTGCCAACACCGAACGCGATCAGGCCACCGAGACCGTCATGCAGGAGGCGCAGAGCCTTCAGCGGCGTATCGAAGCCTTGCGCGGTCAGACCCTTCAGCAGTCGCTGGTATTCGATGCTGTCGGTGAAATCGTCGCCGATTCCGGCGAAGTTGTCACCGCCGATCTGTTCACGCGCATTCAGGATTTTGCGACGGGTCGCCTGAACGAGATTCAGGCCGAGATTGAAGATCGCCGTCAGCAGGAACTCGCACGACTGGATTTGGAAGTCGATGGCCGCTCCGCCACCGATCAGACTGAGATCGATGGCTTGCAGGATGAGCGCGCCGCGCGGATGTCGCGGCTGCGTGCGGCGGCCAACGAGGCGCGTCACGAGTTGGAGAGTTTGCAGCCGCTCATTTTCCTGGGCGAGCCACGCTACCGCGAACTGAAGAGCAAATTCGGCAACGTCTTCAAGGCCGATATGGGCGCTGAGGCGTTCTACGAGATTCTGAAAAACATGAATCTCGAACAGCTTTCGGTGGAACTGTGGAACGAAGTCCGTACCACCAAGAGCAAGCAGAAAAAGAAGAAGGCGACCAAGCGCCTGCGCGTCGTCGAATCGCTGCGCATGAGCAACAACCGCCCAGAGTGGATGATCCTCACGGTGCTACCCGTGATTCCGCCCGATCTGCGCCCGATGGTGCAGCTTGACGGTGGCCGCTTCGCTACGAGCGATCTGAATGATCTGTATCGCCGCGTAATCAACCGCAACAATCGCCTCAAGCGGCTGCTCGAATTGGGCGCGCCCGATGTGATCGTGCGCAACGAAAAGCGCATGTTGCAAGAGGCGGTCGATAGCCTGATCGACAACAGTCAGCGCGGCAAGGCACTCAGCCGTCGTGGTCGCCGCGAACTGAAATCCCTCAGCGATATGCTCAAGGGCAAGAAGGGGCGTTTCCGTCGCAACTTGCTGGGTAAGCGTGTCGATTATTCCGGTCGTTCGGTGATCGTCATCGGGCCGAAGCTCAAGCTGCATCAGTGCGGCCTGCCCAAGACGATGGCGCTCGAACTGTACCGTCCGTTCGTGATCGGCAAGCTCGTCGCCAACAATATCGTCACCAACGTTAAAGGTGCCAAGCGCATCCTCGAACGTGAGAAGCCCGAAGTTTGGGAGATTCTCGAAGAGGTGATCAAGGAACGTCCGGTGCTGCTCAACCGCGCGCCGACGTTGCACCGCCTCGGTATCCAGGCCTTTGAGCCGCAGTTGGTCGAGGGCAAAGCCATCCAGATTCACCCGCTCGTCTGCTCGGCCTTCAACGCCGACTTCGATGGCGACCAGATGGCCGTTCACGTCCCGTTGAGCGACAAAGCCGTTCACGAAGCGCGCACGCTCATGTTGAGCACCAAGAACCTGCTCAAGCCCGCCGATGGGCAACCGATCGTCGGTCCATCGAAAGACATGGTGCTCGGTAACTACTACCTGACCATGGACCCGACCGCCGACATCATCGCGCTCAAGACGCGCGCCGAGGAATTCCGCCATTGGGAAGACCTTCGCAAAGGCGGCGTCAAAATCGGCGTGACGCTCAACAGCGGCGGTCAGCAGTGGGTCGATCACAAAGAGTTGTTCGTGGGAAACGAAGTCGTCATCTTCCAGAAGCGCGAAATCCGCGACGACTCCGGCAAAGTGACCAAGACGTTCAGCGCGGACATCGAGCTGCTCGAAGCGCTGGTGCGCGGCGAACTCGATGTGGCCGTCTACAACGCTTACGAATTCACGCGCCAACTCAAGAAAAAGCCCGATTTCGGCGCGCTGGAGATCAGTAACCTGACCGAGCGGCGCATGGTGGCCGATATGAACGAGGCCGAGTTCCTATATGGTCTGGGCATCGTCACGCTGCATACGCCAATCCTGCTCGGCAACTACTATGATAATCAGCCTGCGCAGCCCAAGCCCGAAATCACGACCATTGGCCGCGCCATCTTCAACCGCATTCTGCCGGATGAACTGCGCTTCGAGCAGGACACGATGGGCAAAAAGCAGTTGCAGAACTTGGTCGCCAAGTCGTATCAGAAGATGGGATCGGACATCACTACCGAAGTGGTCGATAGCATCAAGAATCTGGGCTTCCACTACGCGACGGTTTCCGGCACGACCATCGCCGTCTCTGACCTGACGGTGCCTTTTGAGCGCGAGCAAATCCTGTTCGATGCCAGCACCGAAATGGAACTAGCCGAAAAGAACTATCGGCGGGGTTTGCTGACTGAAGACGAGCGCTATCAGAAGACCGTCGATACTTGGACGAAGGCTAAAGACGACCTGAGTACCGTGATCAAGGACACGCTCGATCCGTTCGGCCCAATTGCCATCATGGCGATCAGCGGTTCGACGAAGGGTGGTTTCGGCCCGATCACGCAGTTGGCGGGTATGCGCGGCCTGATGGCTGACCCGTCAGGGCGCATCATCGAACTGCCGATCCGCAGTCACTTCCGCATGGGTTTGACGGCGCTCGAATACTTCATCTCGACGCACGGCGCACGTAAAGGTCTTGCCGATACCGCGCTCCGAACCGCCGACGCGGGTTATCTGACCCGCCGCTTGGTCGATGTGGCACAGGATGTGATCGTCAACCGTCTGGACTGCGGCACCGAGCGCGGCATGGTCATCCGGATCGCCGACAACATCGCCGGACAGACGCTGCAAGAGCGTATCATCGGACGCTGCGCGACCTTCTCACACTATCACCCAAAGACGGGCGAACTGATCGTCGAACGCAATGGCATGATCGGCGAAGAAGTGGCTGATGCGTTGGCCGTCTCCGGCATCGCGGAAGTGATCGTCCGCAGCCCGATGACTTGCGCGCTGATGCACGGTATCTGCGCCTTCTGCTATGGGCGCGATCTGGGACGCGGCGAACTGGTTGAAATCGGTGCGGCGGTCGGTATCGTCGCGGCGCAGTCGATCGGTGAGCCGGGTACGCAGTTGACGCTGCGTACCTTCCATACGGGCGGTACTGCCCAGGCCTCAGGCGACATCACGAGCGGTCTGCCGCGCGTCGAGGAGTTGTTCGAGGCGCGTAAGAAGCCGAAGGGCGAAGCGGTCATGACCGACATCAGCGGCACCTTGCGCGTTCGCAAGACCGAAGATGGCGTGCGTCATGCGATCGTCGTCGCCAGCCAGGTGATCAGCGAAGAACACGAGATCGAGTCGGGTTGGCAGGTGTTGGTTGAGCAAGAGGCGGAAGTCAAGCGCGGCGTAGCACTGGCCGTCGCCGAAAATCCGACCAGCCAGCACGAGATTCCGCTCGACTGGAACTTGGAAGTCGATGACCGCGAATGGGTGCGCAGCGGGCAAATCCTGGCACGCATCGTCGATGGTGAAGCGGCGCTGAAATCCGAGGGCGACGGTGCAGTACGCATCGAAGGCCACACCTTGTTCTTCTATCCGCAGCTCAGCGCTGGGATCGAAGGCACGGTGTACTTCGAGGATGGCAAGCTGTACATCCGCCACGAGGAAAAGCAAGAGGAAGACTACGAGATTCCGTCCACGGCGCGCTTGCTGCCCAACGCTTTCGATGGCGCGCAAGTCGCGGCGGGTCAGCAGTTGACCGAAGGCGCGAAGAATCCGCACCGCATCCTCAAGGTGCAAGGCGAGGAAACCTGCGAACTGTACCTGCTGGCCGAAGTCCAGGATGTGTACCGCAACCAGGGCGTGAACATCGCCGACAAACACTTCGAGATCATCATCCGCAAGATGTTGGCGCGCGTACAGGTTACCAAGTCGGGCGGCTCGAAGATGCTGCCGGGCGAACTGATCGATAAGCTGATGCTGCTGGATATGAACGAAAAGCTGCTCGCTGACGGCCAAGAACCCGCCGCTGGCGTGCCCATCCTGCTCGGCGTGACCAAAGCCGCGCTTAGCACGGACTCGTTCCTGTCGGCATCGAGCTTCCAACACACGATCAAGGTGTTGGCGGGCGCGGCCATCGAAGGCAAGGAAGATCGCCTTTATGGCCTCAAGGAAAACGTGATCATCGGCAAGTTGATCCCGGCGGGTACGGGCTTCCATACCTACCGCGACCGCGAGTTGATCGCGCCGAATGTCACGCTCGAAAGCCAGGGCGCGCTTGATCCAGATGCCGAAGTCGATCTGGACGCGATCGGTGATGGGCCGGAGCTTGGCGACGGGAGCGAAGCCGCCGCCCGCTAAGCGCTCACTTTCAAAAACTTGAAACAAAAAACGCGGAGCCAGATAATCTGGCTCCGCGTTTTTGTTTATGACAAACAGCTTTGTTTAGCCGCTCGGCAAGAAATCGTTGCTGAAAGTCGCGGTCAGATCGACGGGTGTGCTGATCAAGCCCATGCCGATGAGCGTATCTTGAGTCAATTTCCAGGCTGCCGGATCGCTGTAGCCGGGTTTAGCCGTTTTCCAAAGCTCGATCGAGTTCGTCAGCACTTGGCGCTGCACCGGATCATCACCCAAATCCTGAACATACTTTTGGCTGATCGTATACGCCGCGCTCGGATCAGCGATGGTGTCTGCTATTCCTTTGGCAAGCGCCGCGTTCATCGCGCGCACCCAATCGGAATGCTGCTTGATCGTCGTTTCGTTGGTGACAAGGCCATTGGCGACCAAATTGGCATAATCGGATATTTTGATCACCGTCACTTTGCCGCACGCCTTTTCGATCTGCACGGGTTCGTTCGCCACATAGACGACTGCCCCATCGACCTGATGCGCGCAGAAGATCGGCGCGGTATTGAAACCGATCTCGCGTACCTCTTTGAGATCGCTGTCCTTGAGATTGGCGGCCTTCAGCAGCGCCTCGAAGCCGATGTAGCTTGCGCCATATTTGGCCGGGACGCTCACCACATGTCCGGCCAAGCCTTTCG
This sequence comes from Aggregatilineales bacterium, assembly GCA_038230635.1. GTDB lineage: Bacteria > Chloroflexota > Anaerolineae > Aggregatilineales > UBA2796 > JBBRMW01. The sequence goes on from JBBRMW010000122.1 coordinate 6,000, forward strand.
GATCGGTGATATTCGCGGTTGCAGGGACCGCCACACCTACCGGGAAGCGCTGATACCACTGGTACACGTACACGCTCGGCGCACCCTTCGCCCGCGCCAGGATAACTTGCTCGCCGCTGATAACGCCGAATTGAAGCTGATTCACGCCGATGCGCGTCAAACCATCGGTCTCGTTATAACTCGGCTCAAGTGTCACGTTCAAGCCCGCATCGGCGAAATAACCCCGTTCGAGCGCCACATAGACGGGCGCGAACTGCACATTGTGGATGTAGCCCAGGAACAGCGTCAAGGGCGTTTTGGCGTCGGGGCGTGGGCTGCCACACGCGCTCAGGACGATCAGGGCGAGGCCGATCAAAAAGGCTTTGCGTCTCACGAAAGATATCTCCTGTGGAATTTAGTCGCGGCGTTTCGAGGGTAGCCAGCGCCGTTCGAGCACGCTCACCAACCCGTACAACGCCAAAGTCAAAGCGGTCAAACTGAATACGCTTACCCAGGCCAGCGGCGAATCGTAACGGCTGCGCGCCGCATACAGCAGGCTTCCAATACCACCGATGGGAGTCACCGCTTCGGCCACCACCGCACCCGCGACGGCCAGCGTCACGCTCACCTTAACGCCGCCGAACAAGCCGGGCAGCGCAGCGGGCAGTTCCAACAGCCAGAACGTCTGCCAACGACTGGCGGCCAGCGATCGCATGAACTCGTGCCATTCCGGAATGATGTGCTTGATGGCGACGATTGTGCTGATCAGCATCGGGAAGAACACGATGAACGCACACAGCAGCGCGTTACTGGTGAAACCGGGGCCAAGCCATAGGATCAACGCAGGGGCGATCGCCACGATCGGCAACGCCTGAAACGCGACCAAGTACGGCCCGGCGATCCGCTCTAACATTTGGTTGTGAGCGATGCCGTAACCGAGCGCGAACGCCGTCCCAACGCCGATCGCAAAACCCGCGATCACCTCTGCCAATGTGATCAAGAGATCGAGTGGCAGCGAACCATCGCGGATGACCTCGCCAAAACGCGCGATGATCGCATCGGGGCGCGGCAGCAGCAATGTCGTCGGCCCCGTCGCCGGGACGAGCACTTGCCACAGAGCGATCCCGATCAGCGTGGCGAGCGGCACGATCCAACTGAGTCGAACGCGCGGCGATCGAAAACTGGGAGGCGTTGACGTTGTCGAGCGTTGGAGGATATGTCCTGCCATTCGGAAACCTGCCGTTCTGGTGCAAAACGTCAGGGCAGCAGGATACGCGAAGCAGAACGGTCACGCGCGGGGCGTAACCCGTCCGATTGCGAGTATGCCTGAATCCACCTAACCCTGAGTCGTCAAGAATGACGAAACGCGGGATAAGTGGGGGAACCCTCTTTCATCCGGACTATAACCGTCGGCTTCGGCACTGAACCGAATCCACCGCTTGCGCGGGTCGCGGGCTTGGCGCTCTGCATTACACAGCGCGCCCTACCGCCGGTAGAGACTTTCACTCTGCCCTGAGGGTTTGCGTATTCAGTTACATGCCATTGTAGCATGTGTATCCACAGACAACGAAAAGTCGGCGAATCTTTCGTTCAGCGACCAGTGCTAATCCACAAATGGCTGCCATCGCTCGCAAATTCGATCGTGCCTTGCTTATCGGTACGATAAATTGGAGTGTTGCCGAGTCGCTTCAGGGCGCTGTCAGCGGGTTGATTGGTGCGACTGCCCGCCTCCGCTTCGACGACGGCCACTTGCGGTGCGATCGTTTTCAGAAAATTATCGGTGTTCGCTGGATCGCTGGCGTGCGAAGGCATTTGCAAAACCGTCGCGCCTAAATACCAGCCATCTGCCGTGATCGCCGATTCCGCGTCGGGCGATAGGTTCGAGGTGAGCAGAAACGAGGCGTCGTGATACGTCAACCGTAGTACCAGCGCCGCATCTTCGGCCTTGATAGTGGCATCGGGGAGTTCGGCTGGATTCAAAACCTGGATCGCCACGCCATCATCAATCGTCACCTGATAACCCGCGCTGACTGTAACCATGCGCGCGGACGTCTGAGCCAGCGTCGTCATGAGTGCGTTCCAGGCGGGATCGGCGACGGTTTGGCCGTTGGTCAAAATGATGTGGGGCGTGTAACGTGCCAGCAGCGGAGGCAGTGCGGCGATCTCGGTGCTTTTGGGTTCGGTGATGATCAGCATGTCTATATCGCGCTTGTAAAATGGCAGCCGCTCGCCAATCGCAGCAGCCAACCGGGTTGGATTCGGGCCGCCGTCGATCAGGATATGCGCCCCATTCGGCGTTTGGATCAAGATCGCATTGCCGCCACCCACTTCGAGAAACCAGACATGCAGCCGTCCATCGGGATGCGCCAGCGCAAATGTCCATAACAGCACCGCGACGCCCGTCCCGACCACGCCGATCGCGGGCGTGGCGAGCGTTCGCACCAACGACTGGCGGAGACGGCTGAGCCAAGCGGTGCGCCGTTCGACAGGCTGCCGGATCACGTACACGATGCCCAGCAAAACTCCGTAATAGGCGACGCTCACGAGCGGGCTGATCGAAACGTTCAGCGAGGCATTCGGAGTGGCGGCGGCGGATTGGACCAGTGCCAGCGTATAGCTCACTGGAATCGCAGCCAGCCAAGTGATGATCTGGCCGAGCGGGAAAATGATCGCACCGACGATTACGCCGATCAAGCCCAGGATGAGCGCAGGCGCTTGGGCGGGTGTGATCAGCATGTTGACCAGAAAACCGATCGGCGAAAATTGGCCGAAGATCAGGAAGAAAATGGGCAGCGCGAATATCTGTACGACGAGCGTCACGAGCACCGTATCGACGACGATGTGCATCACCAGTTTGACGGTGTGCGCCGCGAACAGGTGACTCAGAAGGTTTTCGGTGGCGCGGGTCATCGGATCGGCGAACAAGATCAGGCCGAGCGTCGAGGCGGCGCTGATTTGCAAACCCGCATCGCCGACAACGTTGGGTTCGAGCATGGTTTGCAGCCAGACTGCGAAGGCCAATGCCGTCAAGCCATCGCTTTGCCGCCCGAGGCGCGCTGCGATAATGGTCAAGGCCGCCATCGTCACCGCACGCAAAACGGGTGGACTCGCGCCCACAAACAGCGCATAGCCGATCAACCCGGCCAGGATCAGCAGGGACGACAGCCATTTGTTCTTGACGGGCATGAAGAGCACATACAGCAAGCCCGCGATCACCGCCATTTTCGAGCCGTCGATCACCAACACGCGCGTTGCCCCGGTAACATTGAAGGCATCGCGCACGTCAGGCGGCAGGTCGGTACGAATCCCCAACATAATGCCACTCAACAGCGCCGATTGCGGACTTGGCAACAGGCGTCCGATCAGATCATGGGCGCGCGATTTGAGATCGAACAGCGCGGCGGCAATGGGGCTGCCTTGCCGCTGCGCCACAATCGTGATCTTGGGCAGCAGGATAAACGTGTGTATCCCGCTTTGCGCCAGAAAATCTTGATAGGAAAATGTGTCGAAGGTGGGCGGCGTTTGCGGTGTCCCAAAGATGGTCAGGCGATCGCCATACGCATACGTCCCGAAGCGATCGGCCTCGATCAGTGCCACGCCATCGATCGGATGAGTCGTCTTGCCGAACCGAATAGATTCCATCTGAACGCGCAGATGGATGGTTTTGTCGCGCACATCCGGCGCATCGACGATGACGCCCGTCAGATCGGCAGCCCCTCGATCGTTATAGAAGGCAAGATCGTCGGCGGAAATAGTATGCTGCGCCGAAGCTGTCCGCGCCGCGCCGAGTCCAAAAGTCATCGCGCAGGCGAACAATAAGCGCCAGCCCGCCGTTCCACGCGCGACCAGCATCCCGATCAAGCCAGTTGCAGCAATGATCAGCCAGACGGTGGCTGGCTGCTCCGCATGAGACGCTGCGATCAGCCCTATCAACCAAGCAACGACCAGCCAAACGAGCGTCATGGCGTGGGTTGTGCTCGCCAGTCATGGATGATCTGTTCGATGCGCGCAACGACGCCTGGAATTGTCAGATCGTCGGTGTTGACGTACACGGCGTCTGGCGCTTGGCGCAGCGGATCGACGGTGCGGCTGCTGTCGTACAGATCGCGGGCGCGCAAATCCTGCGTGATCTCCTCTAGATCGGCAGGTTTGCCAGCGGCGATTAATTGATCATAGCGGCGGCGTCCGCGCGCTTCGGGCGAGGCATCCAGGTACAGTTTCAAATCGGCATCCGGCAAAACCGCCGTGCCAATGTCGCGGCCAGCCATGATCACCTTGTTTTGGGCGGCGATGGCACGCTGCCTGACATTGATCAGCGAGCGCACCGAACGCATGGCGGCCACCCGTGACACATGTGCCTCGACGGCATGTTCGCGGATCGCCCAGGTCACGTCCTTGTCTTCGAGTAAGACGGTATATTGGCGTCCATCGCTGCTCACATCCGACGTGATTCCAATCTTGATGTGTGCGCCCAGTTCGGCCAGCACCGCTTCGGTGGCATCAACTTGCCCGCGTTCGATGGCGGCTAAGGTCAGCGCCCGATAAAAAGCGCCCGTATCGATGAACAAATAATCCAGATCGCGCGCGACGATGTAGGAAACGCTACTCTTACCCGAACCGGCGGGGCCGTCAACGGCAATGCTGCGTGGCAAAGGCATCCGGTCACTGCTCCGTTTCTGCGAGGCTCATTACCCGTAATGATAACGCAGGCCATGATTCTTCGCCGAAACTTATGGTAAAACCAGATAAAGTTCGCGCATTCACCTCACCCCCCGGCCCCCTCTCCGTCATCACGGAGAGGGGGAGTTGGAAGGCAAACCTCAGTAGACACGATTTCGCGGGGAAACCCCTCTATCCCCCGGCCCCTTTCCCCCACGCAAGCGGTGGGAAAGGGGCGATAAGCCCTTCGCCAAGAGGGAGAAGGGTTGTGGGGTGAGGGCACTTTTTCGATCTACTGATACTAGGTTAGGGCGTGTCTGCAAATCCTTGAACCGCACGTTATGGTGAAACCAGAGAAAGTTCGCACATTTACTTCATCCCCGCCCTCTTCGTACACATAGAGAGACTTGAGAGGTGAGGTGAATCGGTGGACTTTTATATCGCCCCAATTTCGACTGCACCCCTCTTGACAAACAATTATCATGCGTATACTATTTTGGGAAGCGTGCTGCATTCAGCATTCAGCATGTAGCATATTGAAAGCAGGGCAAGATGATGTTCTCTGTCTGCCAAATTTATCTGCGTTTGCTGCGAAGGGAGGAGTTTACTGGCCGACCGCAAATTGTGTTATTTTGAAAAATTGCAGATCGCGTTCACAAAAGGACAGAAAATTGATGTCAAATTCTTCTTCCAACAGCTTTAATCGTCGCAGCTTTTTGAAGGCCGCTGGTGCCGCTGCCGCCGCTTCCATGGTCGGAATTCCGTCGTTGGGCGTTGCAAATGCCCGGACGAACCGCGCTGCCAAAGACCGTTACAAGATGGTCTTCATCCCGTTCGCACCAGATACCGTTTCTTCCGCCTGGAGCCAGGGTATCGCCGAAGTGTTGAAGGTTCAGCAGATCATCGACTACCAGTTATTGGATGGTCAATCGAAGGTTGATGTCCAGATCAATCTCATGGATACGGCGATCACGCAAGGCGTCGATGCGATCTTTTTGCAGCCTGTCGATAGCGTTGCGGTTGGCCCATCGATCAAGAAGGCCAAGGATGCGGGCATTCCCGTGCTCACACTGAACATCGATTCGACCGAAGCCCATGCCTCACATGTCGAAATGAACCACTATTTTGGCGCAGTCGATATTGCTGACAAAATGGCTCAGATGATGGGCGGTAAAGGCAATGTCGTCATCCTCAACGCCCCGCCGGGAATCATCATCCGCGATCAGCGCACTAATGGCTTCAAGAAGGGTCTGGAGAAGTATCCCGACATCAAAGTCATCGCCGATCAATCCGCCGAGTGGAGCCGCAAGAAGGCGCAAGATGTCCTGTCGGCTCTGATGATCGCCAATAAAGACATCAACGGCGTATACGGCGTCAACGACGAGATGGCGCTCGGTGCGGTCGATGTCCTCAAAACTAAAGGGCTGATCGGCAAAGTGGTCGTTTTCGGCAACGACGGCGAGAAAGACGCGCTCCAATCCATTGAAGCGGGCGAATTGACCGGGACGCAGTATACCGATGTGTTCCAACAAGGGCGATTCGCTGGCTCAGCAGCCGTTGTTCTGGCAACGGGCGGCGTCAGTGCGCAGGCCTTCCAATCGCAGTCCCACCTGCTAATGCCCTACTTTATCCTGACGAAGGATAACGTCGCGCAGATTCAACCGAATCAGCGCTGGTAGGAATTCAGCTTCGGCGATAACCTTGCGGTCACGGCAGATAGTTCTAATTTGCCGCTGACCGCATTCGGCGTTTATAGAGGTGTCAACATGCGGAACGTTGGGTCATTGCGGAAAACATTGGCCTCTGCAAATTTGGGACTGTTCTGGTTTTTTGTAGTGGTCATTATTGTTTTCTCACTTGTTTCGCCCGTTTTTCGGTCCGGACCGAATTTGCGTAACATCTTGTCCGGCTATTCCCACATCGGAATTGTGGCCGTTGGCATGGCCTTCCCGCTCTTGCTGGGTGGTATCGATTTGAGCGTCGGGTCGATTATGGGACTCGTTGCCATGGTCGTGTTCGACGCCACCCTGTTGCTCCATCTGCCGGGATGGGTCGCCATCCTTGCGGGCTTGCTGACGGGTATATTGGCGGGCTTATTCAATGCATTCCTGATCATTCGAGTCAAACTTCAACCCTTCATTGCGACTCTGGCGACTCTGGTGGCCTATCGGGGGCTGACCTATGCGATCTCCGGGCGGCAGATCAACCCCGATCTCACGGTGGTTGCGATCAAAGACCCGCTGCTGCTCGGAGTCGATGGTCAGACGGGGCAAATCCCATATGCCTTTATCTATTTGGTGATAATCGTCATCGTCACCATGACTATTTTCCGCTTTACGCGCCTGGGCATCGATTTGTACGCAGTGGGCGGCAATCCCCTCGCGGCACGGTTGGCGGGCATTGACGTGAACCGCGTCAAAACCCTGTGTTATGTCCTTTCAGGTTTTTTTACGGCGATCGCGGCGTTGGTTCTCACCTCGCGCATGGAATCGACGCAGGAGGGACTCGGCGGGGGGCTGGAACTATCAGCGATTGCCGCTGGCGTGATTGGCGGCGTCAGTCTGAAGGGCGGCATAGGGAACAGCTTCGGCGCGGCACTCGGCGCTTTCTTGATTGGAACCCTCTCGACCGGGCTGATTTTGATTGGCGTCACCGGTTACGCGCCGCAAGTCGTGATCGGCGTGATCTTGCTCATCGCCGTCGGCTATGATCGCTTCACGGTCGCACGCGGAAATCGAAATTGGCTGCGCCGTCAAAAACACAACGCCGCTGCAATCAGTTCGGCGACGTCCCAATCATGAGCAACAATATTGTCCTGCTAAAGGCAACCAAACTTTCAAAGCAATATGGCCCCGTTCTAGCGCTCGATCATGCGGACATGGAACTGCGCGCTGGACAGGTTCACGCACTTGTCGGCAGCAATGGTGCGGGAAAATCTACGTTTGTGAAGATATTGACGGGCGCGATTGCGCCTGATTCTGGCGAAATGCTGATCAATGGCAGCCCGGTTTCGGGTGATACGAAAGCTATGCTCGATGCGGGAATTGCCTGCATTTATCAGGACTCGCAGCTTGTGCCAGCCCTTTCCGTCCTCGATAATATCATGTTGGGGCGGCAGCCCACCCGGCGGTTTGGCTTTCTCGATCGGAAAACCCAGCGCGCGATGGTGATGGCACTGCTGGCAAAACATGATCTCCAGCTTGATCTGGATAGCCCGGTGCTCGCGCTGCCGCCCGTACAACAAAAAGAGGTCGAGATTGCGAAGGCGCTGTCACTCAATGCGCGTATTATTCTGATGGATGAACCCACCGCCGCCTTATCCCACGCCGAAGTCGAAAAGCTGTTTCGCTCAATCCGCCGACTGCGCGAACAAGGCGTCGCCATTTTGTATATCTCGCATATGCTCGATGAAATATTCGAGATCGCCGATCAAGTCACGGTCATTCGGGATGGCAAAGTGCGCCTCGCTGTACCCATTGCCGAGATTTCAAAGAAAACTTTGATCGAAACGATGTTGGGGCAGGAACTCGCCGCCGAGTCCCGTGCGACCCATGATCAAAGTCAGTCCACCGCCGAAATTGCCCTTGAGTGTCGCGGGCTGAGCAAGATCGGCCTTTTTGAGAATATCGACCTTCAAGTCCACCGAGGCGAGATCGTTTGTTTGACTGGGCTGGTCGGCGCGAAACGATCAGAGCTTGTCCGCGCCCTGTTTGGCGTCGATCCTGCCGATCGCGGTGAAATCTATGTGTATGGCAAACTCGTCAAAATACGACATCCGCTGGATGCTATCAAACTGGGCATGGGCTTCGTCCCTGAAGACCGCCGCCGCGACGGGTTGTTCATGAACCTGTCGGTCGGCTGGAATATTATTATGGCGCATCTGTCCAGCGTGACGCGCCTGGGGCTGCTGTCACAAGGTGCGATCCAAACGGTGGGCAACGCACAAGTGACCGACCTGGGCATTGTTCCGGCGCGGCTGGATGTGGCTCCACGTACCCTGAGCGGCGGCAATCAGCAGAAAGTATTGCTGGGACGCTGGCTGACAGGCGATACGCAGATCATTATTCTCGACGAGCCGACGGTGGGTATCGATGTGGGGACAAAAGCCAATATTTATGGGCTGTTGCACAGGTTGGCGGCTGCCAATAAGGCGGTTCTGATCGTGTCATCCGATATTGAAGAGGTGCTCACGGTGGCGGATCGGGTCGTGGTGATGGCGCAGGGGCGCATTACGGGCAATTTTGACCACACGCAGGTTTCACAGGAACTCATTTTACGAGCGGCCAGCGGAGAGGTGCTTTAGTGGTCACTGAAAAAGGGGAAGTCACGGCCAAAGACACCCGATCGATCGTGCCATTACAACGCTTCATTCGCGGCTACGGCTTGATCCTGATCCTCGTGGCAATGACCCTCATATTTACGGCGATTCAGCCCGCCTATCTGGGTCTCGACAATATGATTGGAATCCTCTATCAGGTCTCGCTGATCGGCACGATGGCCGTATGTTCCACGTTCGTAATCATGACGGGCGGGATCGATCTGTCCGTCGGCCCGATTGTTGCAATGGCTGGACTCTATACCGTCTTTACACTGACTGATAACGGTCAGCTCTTGATTCCAGGTTTGTTCGTAGGGCTACTCACCGGGCTGGTATGCGGACTCCTGAACGGGATCGCGGTGGCGCTGTTCCGCTTGCCCGCGATTATCGTCACGCTGGCCTCCATGAGCATTTTTAGGGGTGTGGCACTGCTGACGGGCGGCAGTTCGGTGCATCAAATCAATGGGCCGCCGTCTTTCCTGTTTATCGGCAGCGGACAAATAGCCGGTTTGCCGTTTCCCATCTTTATCTTTGCGGGTGTTGCACTCTTGATGCTGTTTTTGCAGACACAAACACGCTTTGGGTTGAACGTATTCGCCGTTGGCGAAAATGAGGAAGCGGCGCGGCTCTGCGGCTTGCCCGTCATCCGAACAAGGTTGTTAGTCTATATTATTTCCGGGGTGGGGGCGGCGCTCGGTGGGATTATGCTGTCGTCGCAGGTCAGCACGGCATGGTCAACCTATGGCGGTGGCATTGAATTGGACGTCATTGCCGCGATTGTACTGGGGGGAACGAGCCTGAATGGCGGTAGCGGCTCGGTACATCGCACTGTCATCGGCGCGCTGCTGATCGGCGGCATGAACAACGGCATGAGTATGCTCAACATTCGGCTGGAACAGCAGTTGATCGCCAAAGGCCTGATTATCATCCTGGCGATCGTCTTCAATGACAAGTTGTTGAAATGGGCTGAAAAATAGGCAATGGGCAGAACTTCACCCCCAATTCCCTCTTGATAAGGTTGATAGTTTGGGAAGTCCTTGGATCAAAAGGGTATGGGGTACGTTTTGCCGCATCATGAGCGCATCAGAGCAGGTTGGCGGTGGATGAACGGCAATGCGGATCAACGTTGATAGGTGTGGGATTCAATGGAGCAGATCCCCTCATTCCCCGACCTTTTCTACGCACAGAACTTCTCGATTTCGGCCTGCTGCGAATCGAGCATTTGCTCATCGCCGGGACTGTGACGGAGATACACATAGGCCCGTGTTCCAGGTGGCATGTTTCGCGGATTGATATCTTGGTTGATTCGTTCGACTTTACGTTTTCTTGTCATAGTTACCTCAACAATCAGCTTTGGCTTTGGCAGCTTATGGTCAATCGTTTTGCTCTGTGCAGAACGCAAAAACCCGGCGTTAGCCAGGTTGTTTTTCACTTATATGCGAATTGAGCGGAATCCCGAAACTAATGGTGAAACCAATTAGACACTAGTTAACATTCACAATAGAGATCACCCCTATATATGGGGGCAAAATGTCTATCAAAATCCGTCACTACCCCTATATATGGCGATTGCGTCAATTGTGAATGTTATCTACTACCATTGAAGAACCTCACCCCCGGCCCCTCTCCGTCCTCACGGAGAGGGGTG
>JBBRMW010000123.1:0-16597 GCA_038230635.1 Aggregatilineales bacterium
GACAACCGCCATCAACATTGGCGGCAGCAAAACGGGTACCCGTAGTGTATCCGCCCGCCTAGTTAGTGGCGCAAGCCATTTAACGGGCGTAGGTTAAAACTCAACCATTGGTGCTTAAAACACCATACTTTGAGTAACTATACTTATCAGCTTGATAAGCATTTGATCTGACTTTCAATTTGCGAATAATTTTTAGGAGTACCCATAATGACTGATGCAGTCAATAATACGCAGCCGACCGATACGCACACCTTCTACTATCCGTCCGAAGAAATAGTCAAAAATGCGCACGTCCCCGATTACGAGGCCGTCTACCAAAAAGCGCAGCAAGACCCGCAGGCATTCTGGGCAGAGCAGGCGGACGAACTGGATTGGTACAAAAAATGGGACACCGTGCTCGATGAGTCGAACGCGCCCTTTTTTAAGTGGTTTGTCGGCGGCAAAACCAATATCGCACTGAATGCCCTCGATCGGCATATCAAAACGTGGCGACGCAACAAGCTGGCCGTGATCTGGGAAGGCGAGCCGGGTGACAGCCGCACCTTCAGCTATTATCGCCTGTGGCAGGAAGTCAACAAGTTCGGCAATGTACTGCGCAGCATGGGCGTCAAAAAAGGTGATCGCGTCACGATCTACATGGGGCGCGTCCCTGAATTGATGATCGCCATGCTGGCCTGTGCCAAAATTGGCGCAGTCCACAGCGTGATCTTTGGTGGCTTCGCGGAGCAGGCGCTCGCCGATCGCATTTCCGACGCTCAAAGCCGCGTCTTGATTACGCAAGATGGCGCGTGGCTGCGCGGCAATATCGTCGAACTCAAAAAGATCGCCGATGAAGCGGTCAAACGCAGCCCGGTGGTCGAGCATGTGATCGTCTATAAGCGGACGGGGCAAGCCGTTCACATGGAGGCCGACCGCGACTATTGGTGGCATGACCTGATGGCGCTGCCGATCGCCTCAACCAAGTGCGAAACCGAAGTGATGGACGCCGAAGACCCGTTATTTATCCTGTATACATCGGGATCGACGGGCAAGCCGAAGGGCATCTTACACACGCACGGCGGGTATCAGGTATATACGAGTACCACGCTGAAATGGGTTTTCGACATCAAGGACGAAGATCGCTATTGGTGCGCCGCCGATCCGGGTTGGATCACCGGGCACAGCTATATCGTGTATGCGCCGTTGATCCTGGGCGCGACGGAATTTTTGTATGAAGGCGCGCCCGCGCATCCATACCCGAACCGCTATTGGAAAATGATCGAACATTATGGGATCAGCATCCTATACACCGCACCAACGGCGATTCGCGGCCTGATGCGTTTCGGCAATGCTTGGCCGGGTCGCCACGACTTGTCCTCGCTGCGGCTGCTCGGATCGGTCGGCGAGCCGATCAACCCGGAGGCGTGGAAGTGGTTCTACGAAGTCATTGGTAAGAGCAAAGCGCCTATCATGGATACGTGGTGGCAGACGGAGACGGGCGGCTTCATGATCACGCCGCTGCCTTCGACCGCCTTGAAGCCTGGCAGTGCGACTCGTCCGTTCCCCGGCATCGAGGTCGATGTGGTCGATGAGGCGGGCAAATCTGTTCCGCCCGGCGTCGATGGTCTGCTGGTGATCAAGAAGCCCTGGCCGAGTATGCTGCGCACCGTGTACGGCGATCCGGAACGTTATAAAAGCCAATATTGGGCGCGTTTCCCCGGTGTCTATCTGGCGGGTGATGCCGCACGCAAGGACGAGGACGGCTATATCTGGATCATCGGGCGCGTGGATGATGTGATCAAAGTCAGCGGCCATCGGCTCGGTTCGGCGGAAGTCGAGAGCGCCCTGGTCAGCCATCGGGCGGTGGCCGAAGCCGCAGCGATCGGCGTGCCTGACGAGCTGAGCGGGGAGCGCATCCAGGTTTATTGCATTCTGCGCAACGGTTTCGAGCCAAGCGCGCAGTTGGAGGAAGCACTCCGGGCACATCTGCGAAGCGAGATCGGGCCAGTGTTCGTCATCTCGAAGATGGAGTTTGTGAAGCAGCTGCCGAAGACGCGCAGCGGCAAGATCATGCGGCGCGTGTTGAAAGCCCGCGCGCAGGGTCTACCCGAAGGCGACTTGAGCACATTGGAAGAATGATCTAATGGTCAAACCAATCAAAGGCCACGTATGTCTAGGTTTGCCTTCCGACTCCCCCTCTCCGTGATGACGGAGAGGGGGCCGGGGGGTGAGGTGAATGCGCGAAGTTTAATTGGTTTCACCATAAGTAGGTCACGATTGTGGGGAATGGGGATCACGCACTGCCTACACCCCTCTACCCTTGTGGGAGAGGGGGTGAGGGGTTTGTACGCGCCTGCGCTGCCCCTCGCTCGGCCCCGCGATTCAATCCGGTGATCAGTCTGTGAGCGGGGCGCTCGACCGTTTGATATAACACCGCGCTCAAGAGGTTGAACCGCATATAGAGCCAGAGCGTTTTGATCTCGGCGATGGCATCCAAAGGCGTCGCCGTCCATTCCAAAAAAGCCGTGCCCAGCGGTGATAGTTGTACCAAGTAGAGCGTGTACGAAATGCGCCCCAAATACGGAAACAGCGGAAAAGACAGCACCCGATACAAGACGGTGCCCGGCAGTGTCAGCGCCAGAATCATCAGTCCGGCACATAGGACGGCGAGGGCGTCCCCGACGACGGCATGATTCGTGTTTAACAAATAGGCCGCCGCACAGTATCCGACGAGCGCCACCACCGCCATTGTCAGCGCCACCGCCGGGGCAAATGGCTTTTTCCAAAGCGCATTGGTCAGCACATAGCGATAGAAATACGCGCAAAAGATGCCCACGGCAAAATCAAAGGCGCGAAAAAAGAACGTCGTGAAAAACACCAGCCCAATATTGGTATCGTACATGAAGCCGACGGCGATCAACGCAGGAGTCTGTGCGGAAATTTGGTATAGTATTCTGCCCGCCACATTCAGCAGCACCACCGCCACCATCAGAGCAGCGCCCAGGAGTGCCAGCGGCGAAATCTTTTGGAACCATTTGGATTGGACGCAGCGGAAGAAAATCCAAAAAAACACGGGCGCGGACAAATAAAAAGATTCCTCGACAGTGAGTGACCAAGCGGTCGGCAGCCCCGTAAAGGCATACTTCATAAAATACCCCTGCGTGAGGGTCAGGTTCGTGAGTGTTTGCAAGTTGAAAGGCGGATGCGCCAGAAAAATAAAGCCGACCAACAGGATGAAAAAATACTGCGGATAGATGCGTGCCACCCGCTTGATGATGTAGCTGCGCGCGCGCACGGGCTGCTCGGCGCGCGGATCGGAAAAATATTTGAGGGTGATCAGGAAGCCCGACAAAACAAAAAAGATGGTGACGCCAAGCTGCCCCTCGACCATGATCAATTCGAGCAGATTCTTGGCGGTCGTACCGTATGGAATGCCGCCGAAGTGATACAAAAAGACGAGCAGCGCCGCGATAGCTCGGAGCGAGGTGAGTGGTTTTATCTCTGCGTTGGCGTCAGGAATTGATTTGGTATTCACAGGCTTCCAGTGATTGCAGATTGTTCATAGGTTCTCAACCACCTCTTCGATTTTCACGGGACCCCGAAGGCGGGTGACTACCTTCTCAGCTTGCGATTCAGCGAAACTGTTCAACCGCATCACAAGCCGGTGCCCATTGCGTTCGACGGTATGGTAAAGCAGCGCACTGATCAGGCTGAACCGGATATAGAGCCAGATCGGTTTTAACCAGTTAATGGCGTCAAACGGTGCTCCTGTCCAGTCAAGAAACGTCGCTAAAAATGGCAGCGGGACGGATTGCACGAGATAGAGCGCATAGGAGATGCGGCCCAAATACGGGGACAGTGGAAAAGAGAGGGCGCGATATAAAGGCGTGCCTGGGATCGTCAGGGCGAGAATCAACAAGCCTGCACTCACCGCGGCAGGATAATCAAAATAGAATCCCCCCTTATAGACGCCCAGGTTGATGTTCATCAAGTAGGCCGACAGACAGTAGACGACCAGTGCAACCGCCGCCATGCCCATCGCCAGGAATGTTGCAAACGGCGGCTTCCAAAGTTTATTCATCAGCGCGTATCGATAGAGGTAGGCGCAGAACATGCCCACCGCAAAATCGAAGGCGCGAAAAAAGAACGCATGGTAAAGCACAAGCGCAAAATTAGGTTCATACATGAAGCCGACCGCAGCCAGCACTGGCGTTTGCGAAGAGACTTGGTACAAGATTCTGCCCACGATGTTCAGGGCAAGCACGGTCACACCCAACGCCAGCGCCAGCAACGCCAGCTTGGGCACTTTTTGAACCTGTTTCGATTTGACCACACGAAAGTAGAGCCAAAAAAACAAAGGCACCGACAAATAAAACGTTTCTTCACTTGTGAGCGACCACGCCGAGGGAATGCCTGCCCAGCGAAAATAAATAAAATAACCCTGGGTAAGAGTCAGGGGAAGGAGGGTTGCTAAATCGAAAGCCGGGTGATTGACAAACAGAAAGCCGAGACCTAAAAGAAAGAAGTACAGCGGAAAAATGCGCGCAATGCGCCTGACGATATACTGGCGGGCGCGTACTGGCTGGGGGTTATACGGATCGGAAAAATACTTATAGGTGATTAGAAAACCTGACAAGGCAAAAAAGATCGTGACGCCGAGGTGACCTTCGATCACGATCGCTTCAAAGATATTTTTGCCCAGTGTGCCATAATCGTAGCCGCCCACGTGATGCAAGACGACGAGCAGCGCGGCAATAAATCGCAGCGAGGTCAACGGTTTGATCTCTGCATTGGCATCGATGGGTGGGTTGGCGGACACGCGCCCTCAGTCAGTACGATACAGGTTAAAAATGCCACTCGTAACGGGTGGCATTCGATTGGATAGAGGGGCTGAGGAGATGGCGTTTGGCGGCTGAATCTGGGCGTTCACTCGCTGAGTTTGGCGCTGGCTTCGAGCGCTTTGGTGAAAGCATCCACCTGCTCATACGTGCCATCGGTGCTGTTCAACTGACCGACCACCAGCTTCATCGCGCTTTTGCCGGTCGTATCAGCCGTCGCCTCGCGCGAGGGATGAAACAGATCCATCGAACGCTTGACTCGGCCTTCGATCCGCTCACGGATGGCCGCCGCATGTTCGGTATCGGTGACGATCGCAAAATTCGCGGGCGTCAGGTGGCCGATCGTGTCTGTCTCTGCGCCGAGTTCGCGGATCGCGTTGTTCATCATCAATGCGACGCCGCGCAGGACATCATCCGAAGCGACGAACCCATAGGTGTCGCGGAACGCATCGAGTCCCTGGATGCCCACGAACAGCACCGACCACTTGGCCGTGCCTGCCAGCATATCCCGCAAACGCTCGTTGATCAGCTTGCCTTCAGGCAGGTTCGTAACCGGGTTGACAAGCGGCAGTTGTTCGGCACGCCGCAATGAATTGCGCACCCGCAGCCGCAGTTCTTGGATGTCGAATGGCTTGGTGATGTAATCGACCACGCCCAGTTCCAGCCCGGCCAATTTATCCACTCGATCGCGTTTTTCGGTCAGGAAGATCACCGGGATGTCCTGCGTGCGGCGATTGGTACGCAAGCGGCGACAGACCTCGTAGCCATCGATGTCGGGTAAACGAATATCGAGCACCACCAGATCGGGTGTGTTTTCCAGTGATTGCTTGACCGCATCCTCACCCCAGGCGGCGGTTTGTATGTCATAGCCCTGCACTCGGAAATACGCATCGAGCATTTCCGACAGAGCCAGATCATCTTCGACGATCAGGATTTGGGACTTTTCTGTCACGCTGCCCTCTGCAGTTCCGCTGGGATAGTCAGGCTATACGGTGGCCCGATCAGCTATCAGCTGATCGGCTCTTTATAGATCACAAATACGCAGTTCGGATCGCCTTTGGCGTGGCATTCGGTCTCGACAACACGGAACTCGTGTCCGCCGCTGACCCAGCGTAAGCCTTCTTGGAGCAGCCCGACCGCCGCGTGGCACACGGGCTTATCGGCAGTGCGCCCGAAGCAGACCGGGCATTTGGTGATGGTGTAGGTATAGTGATCATCATGTTCGGCGACGAGGCTAACCTGATCGCTGAAATTGGTGAACACGGTCGCCATCGCCGGGATGCCGATTTTGAGCTTCGCAACCAGGGGCAGCACCTTAAAGGCCAAGTCGCCGACGCCCGCCAACGCACCAAAATTCTTGAGTCCTTGCGAAAAGCAGGCGCGTCCGGCACGTAATGCCAAACCACGACCGCCGCGCGGGCCGTACAAATCTTCGAGCGCTGCATTTAAGGCTGTAAAATCAGCAAAATCAAACTGGCGATCCAGGTTGTCTGGTGGATAGTTATCGATATACGTTTTGAGGCCAGCTAAGTTCAGGATGGCATTCAAACCGTTTTTGCCCATCACATCTTCCATCGCCATGATGTAGATGCGAGCAATTTTATTTGGGTAAAACAGGTTGCTTTTCTCTGGCGACACGCAGTCCTCCCTCAGGCTGTTCTAAGATTCAATGTAAAGTGGGCTGCTGTAAGGCTTAGACCAGCCGCGCCAGATCGGTCACAGCACGACCCATGTCCAAGAATATCAAACCCAGTTTGGCTTGTTCGCGTGCCAACACTGTCAAAACGGCTTCATCTCCGACGGCCTGGAGAATGACATAGCCATGTTGACCTTTGACATACACTTGGTCCAAGCCACCGCGACCCAATTCGCCAGCGATGCGTTCACCTAGCGACAACATCGCGGCGGACATGGCCGAAACACGGTCTTCTTCGATGTTGGCGGGCATCGAGGAGGCCATGGTCAGACCATCTACGCTCACAATCGCCGCCGCCTCAACATCGGGCGCGCTCACCTGTAGATCGCGTAGGCGCTCTACCAGTTGCTCAGTTCGTGATTTAGCCAATGCCGCATCTCCTTCGATTCAAGCATTATATGCACCGTCGGTTCAGAATTTGTCGGTGCCCCTCGGAGTCCAGTCTCGGACGGTGTGCATTTTCCAACGCAGTTGAGATGGAGTCGTTTAGTTGCGCTGTACTTTAGCACAGCGCATCGCATGTTGTCAAGCAAAGGATACGCTTTTGTGACGCGCCCGCAAACTCGTTTTCGCCAATCTTTACGGCGGATGGAGGTTGCGGGGTATATCAATGCGTTTCATGGCTATCGTGTTTTGACGATAGGGGAACGCTCTCGTAATCATCCTGGGTGTCCGCAAGCTCACCATCATCAGCCAAACGCATCCGCTTAGGTTTCGTAAGCGGTTGTGCCGTCGTTATCGCTGCGTCCGCACTTACCGTTCGAGCCAGATGCTGTGTTTCTCGCCAAACTGCGTAGCTCCACATATACCAGCCTAAAACAGCAAAAGCATGAAGCGCAATGAGACCAGCCCATAAGAAGGTGAATTGGAAGAAAAAATCGGTATGACCTTGTCCTCCCCCCTCAAAGTTTTCCCAGAAAAGCGGGATATGGAAATTGTAATATATCACGGTCAGGGCCACCATTGATAGGCAGATATGCGCTATCAACCAAAATAGCGGCCTCGTTCTCCGCATCCGTCGCCTGACGTTTTCAACGGCCATCGCTCGAAGCTGATCAGACGGATCTGGTTGGTTCATTTTGGATTCCTGCCTACTATTATTGGCTTTCTATGATCGTACCAGCGCCGCCATTGGCTCGACATCCAGCGCCCAACCGTCGCGCTGACCCGCGATATAGCGAAAGTAGCCCGCCGCCGCGATCATCGCTGCATTGTCGGTACAGAGTCGCAGCGCCGGATAGCGCACGGGCAGATCGGTGCGGCGCTGCATTTCTTTGCGCAGCAGGCTGTTCGCGCTGACGCCACCCGCCATCAAAATCTCGGTTGCGCGACATGATCGAGCCGCCCGGATCGTCTTTTCAACCAATTGATCGACCGCCGCCGCCTGAAAGCTGGCTGCCGCATCATCCACATTGACATCGGGGCGCGCGCTATCTGCCGTCATCGACTCGACGCCGCGTGTGCGCTTACCATTGGCTGGCGGAGGCTGCACCGCGCGCATAACTGCCGTCTTCAAACCGGAAAAGCTGAAATTGAACGACTCATCTTGCATCGCGCGTCCGAAATTGAAAGCTGTCGGATTCCCCGTCCGTGCCGCGCGATCGATGGCCGGGCCGCCCGGATAGGGCAAGCCGAGCACGCGCCCCACTTTGTCGAAAGCCTCGCCCGCCGCATCGTCGAGGGTGCTCCCCAACAGCCGATAATCGCCGTGCCCGCGCATTTCGATCAGTTCCGTGTGGCCGCCGGAGACGATCAGGCATAGTACCGGAAAAACGATGTCAGGCGCGTTTTCATCCAGCCACAAGCTGTAAATATGCCCTTCGATATGGTTGACGCCCACCAGCGGCTTATCCCAACCGAGTGCCAACCCTTTGGCAAAGTTGACACCCACCAGCAGTGATCCCGCCAAGCCTGGCCCGCGCGTCACCGCCACCGCGTCGATCTGGGCCGGTGCGACCTGCGCCTCGGCTAGCGACTCGGCCACGACTGCACTGATCGCCTCAACGTGTGCGCGCGATGCCACCTCCGGGAATACGCCACCATAGCGACTGTGTAAGTCGATCTGTGAGGCGATCACGTTCGAGCGAATGCGCTGTCCATCGACGACGACGGCGGCGCTCGTCTCATCGCAGCTCGTTTCGATCCCCAAAATGAGCGTCATCGATTGTTCCGCTTTCCTGCCGTGTTCGCGGAAACCGACTCGATAATCGGCGGTGGCGGGACACGCAAACCCGCCTGATCGATCGCCATCAAAGCGGCGCCAAACGCTGCATCATATTCCGGTAAAATCACGAGTGCCTGGGCTTGGTGGGCGTGGACGCGCGCCGTGAAGCGACTCCGCAGCAGCGCCGAATGTTTGAGCAGACTGCCCGAAACGATGATCGAGAATATGACCGCGCCAAAACCTAGCTTGCGTGCCACCATGAGTGCGCTGTCGGCCAAAACATCGGCGGCGCGCGCGATGATCCCGTCCGCGATGGTATCGGACTCGGCCAGCGTCGCCGCGATTTCGGCCAACACCGCGACATCTTGCACGCGCCGATTCGGTGCATAGATCCAATCGATCAGTTCCTCGAACGAGCGCACGTTGAGCCGCTCCAAAACCGCCGCAGAAAGCGCAGTCGGCGCGCCGATCCCATCGTGCGCATCGGATACCGCTTGGATCACATCGCGCGCGATGTGATAGCCACTACCGCGATCGGTATAGTGTCCCCAGCCGCCACAACGCGCTCGTTTGCTCGCCGTACAGCCGAGCGCGATCATGCCTGTCCCACAGATCGTGACGATGCCTTCGAGGCGACCCGTGCCCGCATACAACATGGGCACAGCATCATTATCAAGCATCAGCGGAATATCTGGCGCGATCGTCGCAAAAACCGACGACATCAGCGCAATATCGGTGGGGCGATCGACTCCTGCCAAGCCTGCGCCGATGCCGCTGATGTCGGGCACTGTCACTTGAGCCGCCCGCAGCAGCAATTCGATTCCACCTTGCAGAGTCGTGCGCACAGCCTCGACACCGTTATTCTGATAATTGCTCGATCCAACTTTTGTGCGCGCGACGAGGCGCGGCTGCTGCGCACTATCGACGTATTCGACGAGTGCCAGACTCGTGCCTGTGCCGCCGCCGTCGATACCGATAAAATAGGGGGTCGCACGCATAGCTAAAATCGGATTCCTTTGAAGCTGTGCGCGAACGTAAATCAACGATGCACAGCTTCCGTCAGTTTAGCCCAAAACAAGCCGCGCGTCACCTGCGAACGCGGATCAGCCAGGGCACGTGCAAAGTCCGTTTTACCCCACCCCCAGCCCCTCCCCATTCACGGAGAGGGGAGTCCGGAGGCGGTGATTCCCCCTCTCCACGCCAGTGGAGAGGGGGTTAGGGGGTGGGGTAAATGGGCGTCTTCATGGTTCTTGCCGACTTTGCACGTGCCCTGCCGGATCAGCCACATTCAAGATTGGGGCGAGGTTTTAGGGGGTGTGTTGAAAGTGACGAATAGCCCTCACCCCAACCCCTCTCCCTCTTGGCGAAGGGCTTATCTCCCCTTTCCCACCGCTTGCGTGGGGGAAAGGGGCCGGGGGATAGAGGGGTTTTCCCGCGACTTTGCATGTGCCCTTTTCCGCACTTGTGAATGCTTGCACGGATCGGCGCACATCGTTAAAATAGGGGTAATCGTAACTTGCATTTGCACGCATCGCATCGATTCGATCGTTAACTGAGGAGTCCGCCCCATGACCGATAAACCAACGACCGCGCCCACCGAAAATGCCGCGCCCGCCGATCAGACCCTCCAATTCCGCCGCATCCTGGTATGGGTGATCGCACTGGTGTTGGCGCTGCTCACCTCTTTTGCCATTTTGCAATTTGGCGTCTCGCTGATTTGGCCGAACAACGGCAGCATCCCGCTCAACGAAACTTTCCCGCTCAGCTTCGTCAACGTGCCACTGCTGCCTCTGATGATGATCCCGATGACGCTGTTCTGGGTGATCTGGGTCGATCATTTCATGAACGCGCGCGTCGTCAACGACTGATCGCGCTTTTTCGCGGACGGCGAACTAGTCGCTCATGAACCAGGGCACACGCGCGCGCCGAACGTTTCAATGGCGCTGGAATGCGGCTTGGTTCACGCTGGCGGTTGCCCTAACCCTCAGCATCGGTGGCGCGATCTGGTTGGGTGCGGGACTCGCCGATCCGCCGCGTGCGGGGCCGCTCCTGTGGGAGGATCCATCGCCGCAGCATTGGGTAATAAAGAATTCTCAAGAGCAATATCGCTATATTCCACTGCCCCTTCCCGCACCCCCATTCACCATCGAAGCGATCGTGCGTTTTTCGGGCAATAGCGCCCCTGGTGCGGGCTGGTGGCTGTCATTGACCGATGGCGAAGCGAGCAGTCAATTCAACATCTTCAACGATGGCTATTTTCAGATCAAAGCGATCGGGCACAAAGTCTCCGGCACAACTATTTGGACTGGCCCTGTCGAATTTCCGCATTTGAAGGGTATCGGCGAGTTCAATAAGCTGGCGCTTGATGTTGCGGCTGATCAGAGCGCGACACTGCGCCTCAATGATGAGATCGCATGGAAAGGCACGCTCGGCTTTAACGCCGCCGCCCCGTGGCGTTTGTTTGTGGGATCAACGGCTATCTTTGAAAAGTCAGCGACGCTTACCTGGGAGCGGCTGGCGATCTATGCGCCGCGCGGCTCATGACCAACCCGCTTCGAACTGATTTTCGCGGTGCATTATCCACGCCATTGACACCTTTCACAATCGGTGGTGGACGCATCGAACGGGCCGACGGCATCCGATTCGCCCTCGATCCAGGCCCGGCGGATCGCTACAGCGACGCGCAGATCAGCGATTACGCAAATTTGTCGCGGCGCGCCTATCCCTGGCGACCACCCCTGCGAATGACCGTCCATGCCCATGCCTCGCACCGCGCCGAAAATTTGCGCGGTACGGCGGGTTTTGGCTTCTGGAATCAACCATTTATGCCCGGTCAGCGGTGGCCGCGATTACCCCGTGCTGCATGGTTTTTCTTCGCGGGCGCGCCCTCGAATATGGCGTTGGCGCGCGGCGTACCCGGTTTCGGCTGGAAGGCGGCCACCCTCGATGCGCGGCGTCCGAGTTTTTTGGCGCTCGCCCCGACCGCTCCGCTCGGCATCCTTTTGATGCGCATCCCGGCCTTGTACCGCGCGCTGTACCCGATCGCGCAATGGGCACTTGGCGTCGCCGAAGCGGAAATTACGGTTGACTTGCGGCAGCCGCATCGCTACGATCTGGAATGGGCGGCGAACCGGGTGACGTTCAGGGTCGATGAGCAGGTCGTTTTGCGGACGCCGTTTGCACCGCACGCACCGTTAGGCTTCATCGCGTGGCTCGACAACCAGTATGCGATTGTCACGCCGCAGGGTCGGATCGGCATGGGCGTCGTGCCGATCGTGGCTCGTCAATGGCTGCACCTCGATTATTTGGAGATTACCGGATGAGCGATTCGTCGCCAGTTTTGCTGATCGCTGCTGATCCCGAACTGCGCGCACTGCTCGAATCGGCGGCGGTGATACTCGATCGGCGCGTGGTCGATTCGATCGATCCCACGCGCGATCCAGTGGCGCAGATGGCCGATTTGCAGCCTGCATTGATCGTCATCGAGGCGGCGGCGCTGCCGATTTGGCTGGCCGAGGTGCGCGCCAGTCCGGCCACCCGACGGCTGCCGATTCTGATCGTCGGCGAACCGGAGACAAATGCGGCACGCCTGGACGATCTGCATCTCGCCGATCGGATCACACCCGCCGAACTGCGCGCGACATTGCCCAATGCTCTGCACGATCGGCTGCGCGCCGTCGATGCGGGCGGGACGCTGATAGCAGCGTGTGCGGAGCAGCCCTCGGAATTGGCGCTGCGCGGACTGCACGAATTCAACACGCACGCCTATTTCGAGTGCCACGAAACGCTCGAAGTCGCCTGGAACGCCGAACCGGGGCCAGTGCGCGATCTATATCGCGTGATTTTGCAAGTCGGGCTGGCCTACTACCAGATCGAGCGCGCCAACTATGTGGGGGCGCTCAAGATGTTTTTGCGCACGATGCAATGGTTTGATGGCTTGCCCGATCAATGCCGGGGGATCGATCTTGCGCAGTTGCGAGCGGATGCTGCCGCCGCGCGCGCCCACCTGGAAGCACTCGGTCCGGCACGAATCGCCGAATTCGATCGCGGTCTGCTCAAACCTGTGTTATATTCAGCGTTTCACCACGAATCGATTTGATGGGCTATAATTCGGGGCGGCACGGATCGGGTATTTGGCACGATAGGCATCCAAAAGACTTGTGTCCATAAAACAACTAGGCAAGTACGACATCATTGAACGCCTGGGACGCGGCGGCATGGCCGAAGTCTACAAGGGCTATCAAGCCAGCCTCGATCGTTTTGTGGCGATCAAGATGCTGCACCCGTTCCTGGCCGACGATCCGGAGTTCAAGGATCGCTTCGAGCGGGAGGCGCGCAACGTTGCCCGGCTGCGGCATCCGAATATCGTACAGGTCTATGACTTCGAGTACGACGACAACAACGAGTCGTTCTACATGGTCATGGAGCTGATCGACGGCCAGACGCTCAAGGATCGGCTGACGACGCTCGAAGAACGTGGCGAGTCGTTGGGCTTCGATGAAATTTTGCGCATTTCGCATGGGACGGGCGCGGCGCTCTCATATGCCCATGCGCGCGGCATGATTCACCGCGATGTGAAGCCAGCCAACTTGATGATCGACAGCGACGGGCGGATCGTTCTGACCGATTTCGGCATCGCCAAGATCGTGACCGGTATCCAGTTCACGGCCAGCGGCGGTATGGTCGGCACGCCCGCGTACATGGCACCCGAACAGGGACTCGGCGATCAGGGTGACGAGCGCTCTGATATTTATTCGCTGGGCGTGATTCTGTTCCAGCTATGTACGGGGCAGCTTCCGTATGATGCGGAGTCGCCGCTGGCGGTGATCCTCAAACACCTGAACGAATCGATTCCGTCGCCGAGCAAGATCAACCCGGCGATCTCTGAAGCGCTCGAAACCGTGATCTATACGGCCATGGCGAAAGACCCCGAAGATCGGTATCAATCCGCCGATGAAATGTTGCGCGCCCTCGATGAAGCGACCGCGACGCCGCCCTCGCTTACCGCCGATACGCCGCGCGTAATGCCCGCTGGGTCGGTGGCAAACGCCATCGCTCAGCGTGCGGCAGCCCGCAAAACGTCCCAGTTGAAAGCGGTCGCCGCCGGAGCAACGCCGCCACCGCCCGCGCTGGTCAGTGGTCGACGCGCCGCGGCGGGAATCGCGGGTTTTGGTGGGCTGGCCGTGATTTTGTTGGTTGGCGCGTTTTTGTTGGGCGGCGGACATCTGCCATTCGCGGCGGGTGCGACGGCCACCGCCACGAACACCGCCACACCGGTGCCGACGCTTAGTGCTACCGCCAGTCCCAGCGTGACGAGCAGCCCGACGGCAACGGGAACGTTCACGGCGACGGCGACGCATACCGCCACGCCAACGCACACGGCGACGGCCACTGCCTCGTTTACGGCCACTTTCACCGCGACGCAGACGCAGACGGCAACCCCAACGTTCACGCTCACGCCGTCGGCCACGTACACGCCATCAGCGACTGCCACGCCTTCGTATACGGCGACGCCCACCGTCAACTTGACAGCGACCATCCAAGTAGCGACGCAGCACGCGCTGGACGGGACTTCGACAAGCGCGGCTCAGACGATCGCAGCCATCGTGCAGACCCAGATTGCGCAGACCACACCGACACCCAACTATACGGCGACGGCGCTGCTGTGCAAGCCGCAGTATTTCCTGGTCTCACCCAAGCCACCCGCCGACAAAAACCCGATCAAGGCGGATTCGGATTTCACCGTGCCGATCGTGGTGCGTAACACGGGCGACTGCGACTGGTTGCCCGGCACGTATCTCTCCTACAGCAGTGGCGAAAGTTTCAACGCGCCGATCAAGATCATCATGGACGATGTACTGCCGATCCCGCCCAACAGCGAGGCGCATTTCAGCTTCAAAGGTCATACGCCGCGCAAGGGCGGGTTATACAGCGGATTATGGGAACTGCGGCTGGCACCCGATAACAAGCTGGTCGATCCGCCGCTGACCATCCAATTTTATGCGTATGAGTAGGCCAGTGGGCGATGAATAGGTCAGAACTCCACGAATTGGAAGCCAGTTTGCAGCGCGAACAACGTTATGCGGCGAACATGGCCTATCTGTATCATTTTGCGCTCGATCTGATGGCGCAGGGCGGTGGCGCGCCCGACTCTATCTACGATAAGCTGCCGGAGATGATGCGGACGCTGTTCGCGTGTGAGCGCAGCGCCGTATTCGTGACGGACGAGGCAACGGGTGGCTTGACGTTGGTGGCGGCGGGTGGCGGCGAGTGGCCGGAATTGTCCACGTTTTCCGAGCTGCTGCTGACGGGCGAACGCGCGATGGTCTACAACGGCAGCCTGGGGAGTATGCTGGGCATCCCGCTGCTCAATAATGACGACATTTTCGGTGCGCTGATGGCCTTCAACGGACCGACGCTGACACCCTTCGGCGATAACGAGATTCAGTTGATCACGCTGCTTGCTGGTGTCACGGGCACCATGCTCGTCAATGCGGCACTGCGTCAACGGCTCGATGAGCGGTTGAACTTGCTGCAAATGGTCATGGAAAGCTCGCCGAGTGGGCTGGCGATTATTGAGCGCGATCGGCTGCTCACGGCGAATCCGTCAGCGCTGCACATGCTGGCTCTCGATCACGGCGCGTTCGATCGCCCACTGACTCACAGCAGCCAGGACGGTCCGCTGCTCGAACTGCTGCACGAGGCACTGCCGCCGTCGCACTCCAGCACCTTCGAATATCATATCGACAACGGGCAGCGCCAACGCATTCTCCAGATCGACGTGGTGCCCGTCGGCAGTGATAAACTGCTGGCACAGATCAATGACATCACCATGCTGCGCGATGTTGAGTCACGGCGCGAGGAAGCCGTCGCCAGCACCTCGCACGAACTCAAAACGCCGCTGGCCGTGATGAACCTGGGTTTGAGCAATTTGCTATCCTATTACGAACAAATGCCCGATCAAGATCGGCGCGTGATGATTGAGGAGACACTCGATCAGGTGGGCGAGATGAAAACGCTGATCTCCAGCCTGCTCGATCATTCACGGCAGAGCAAATATACGACGCAGCGCATCAAGACGCTGCCCGAACTGCGCCATCCGGCAGCCGTCATCAGCCAGATCGTCAAGGAACTGAGCGTTTTCGCGCGCCACCAGAATATCCAATTGGTGTGGCACGAGCCGCCACACGTAGGTGGGCTGCTGCTGTGTTCGGAATCCGATCTGAAGACAATCATCCGCAACCTGATCAGCAACGCGATCAAATATACGCCGGAGGGCGGCACGGTCACGATTGATGTGGCGGCATGTGTCGATCAACGCTATACAGTCGTGGTCAGCGATACGGGGGTGGGCATCCCGGCGGCGGAACTGCGGGCGATTTTCGAGCGATCGTATCGTGCCAGCACGCGCGGCGATGTGGAAGGCAGTGGCCTCGGTTTGAACATGGCGCATAATTTGGTCGGTCGGGTGGGCGGGACGATCGAAGTCGAAAGCGAGGTGGGCGTGGGCAGCACGTTCATCGTGAGCCTGCCCTGCATCGACTAGCGATCAGGGGCGGCCAACTGCACAACCACACACCAGACGGGCGACCGCACCGGGATCGCCCGCTTTTGACGTGACCTTTTGACTCGGGTTCATTCAAGTTTGGGGGCCAAATAAATGGTGAGACGTAACAGGCGGGCGACCACATAGGGTTCGCCCCTACCAGAAGCGGCTTGTTGGGTAGGGGCGACCCTGCGTGGTCATAGGCGTGAAGCTAAGAAGTTTGCCCCACCCCCTAACCCCCTACCCCACTGCGTGGAGAGGGGGAATCGGATGGGAACCCGACTCTGACTCCCCTCCCCACGTTGTGGAGAGGGGCTGGGGGTGGGGCAAATGGACACATATTGACGCCAAATTCCTTAGCTTCACGCCTATGA
>JBBRMW010000124.1:0-16581 GCA_038230635.1 Aggregatilineales bacterium
GACCATCACCGGGATCAAAATGATCGGATCGAGGGCGGTGCCTAGTTTGAGTGCCACGAAACCCGCGAAGATCGCGCCGATGTAAATCTGGCCTTCGCCGCCGACCGTGACCAATCCCAACTTGGCCGGGATCGCCACCGCCAACGCGCACAGGATAAACGGGATCATCTTGACGACGATCTCGCTCCAGTCATAGGGCGTGGCAAGTGTCCCATTGAAGATGCTGATGTACACATCGATCGGATTCTTGCCGAGCAAAAGCAAAATTGCGCCGAAGATGACCATCGCCAGCAGGATCGCGGCCACAAACGATCCCGCTGCCTTCGCCCAATTCGGCAGGCCCGATCCACTCGGTGCGCTGACGGGCAAAATAGCGATTTCGGGTATGGGCGGAACCATCGCGCCCTCTGGATTGACGACTTCCACAATGGCCTCCTTCAGGCGATCGCCGCGTGAGCGGTATATTTGCCATCGGTCATCAGGTGGCCGATTTCGTTGATGTCGGCGGTTTTCGGATCGCACTCGCCGACGTTACGCGCGTGATACATGACGACGAGCCGATCGCTGATGGACAGCAGTTCGTTCAAATCTTCGGAGACGACCAGGATCGCGCCGCCCTCGTTGCGATAGTTGAGCAGCACGGTGCGGATGATCTCCGCCGCATTGATGTCCGTGCCGCGCGTCGGGTAATAGGCCAGCAGCAGCTTGGCTTGGGCGGCCATCTCGCGCGCGAACACGATACGTTGCACATTGCCGCCGGAGAGCGCCGCGATCGGCACTGTCAGGCGCGGCATCTTCAAGTGAAAGTGTTCGGTGATATAGCTGGCTTTCGCGCGCGCCGTCGTCCAGTTCATGGGCAGCCAGTCACGCGAGCTTTCATCACCCAGCGCCAGATTTTCCTCGACGGTCATGGTCGGGACCGCGCCCTGTCGCAATGGGTCTTCGGGAATGCAGGCAATGCCTGCCGCTTTGACCTTCGAGACGCTCCAGGTCGAAATATCCTGCCCATTGAAAACGATCGCGCCGGATTTGATCGTGCGCAGCCGCTGGATGACTTCGCCGAGTTCTTTTTGACCGTTGCCCGAAACGCCCGCGATCCCCAGAATCTCGCCGGGATAAATGGTCAAATCCATGTTATCGAGGGCGATCCGTCCCCGATCGTTATTCGCGGTGACGCCGCGCAGTTCGAGCAACGGCTTCGGCGGCGCAGGCTGCGGCTTGCGCACATACTCGCGGCTGCTGACCACCTTCGCGCCAATGATCATCGAAACGAGGATTTCCTCATTGGCTTCCGCCCGCGCGATCGTCCCCACGACTTTGCCCCGTCGCAGTACCGTGATCTCGTCCGAGCAGGCCAGCACTTCGTTGAGTTTGTGCGAGATGAAAATGATCGAATAGCCGTCAGCGCGCAGGCCATCGAAAATCTTGAACAGTCCTTCGGCCTCGTGCGGGGCAAGCACGCTGGTCGGCTCATCGAAGATCAGCAGTCGCGCCTTGCCCATCACCAGCTTGATAATCTCGATCTTCTGCTGTGTACCCAGTGATAGCTGCCACACATAGGCGTTCGGATCGACATCGAACTGGTATTTGCCCGAGATTTCGCGGATGCCGCGCGCGATCTCCGTCTGATCGATCACGATCCCCAGTTCCTTGAGGCTGAGCGCGATGTTCTCGACGACGGTGAAGGCAGGGATCAGCATGAAGCTCTGAAAGACCATGCCGATTCCGACGGCGCGCGCATCAGCGGGCGAGTTGATCGTGACGGGCACGCCATCAACTTTGATGACTCCTCCCGCATCGGCGCGATAGCTGCCATACAAGACCTTCATCAGCGTGCTTTTGCCCGCGCCGTTCTCGCCCAGAAGCGCGTGAACCTGTCCTTTTTTGATGATCAGGTTGACATCTTCGTTGGCTTTGAGGCCGGGAAACGTCTTGCTGATGCCTTCCAGTTCGATGAATTCTGCCATCGGCCTTACTCCAATCTAGCGCCCGTCAAAACCAATGTGCTCGTCGTCCGACTCCCCTCTCCGTGAGGACGGAGAGGGGCGGGGGGTGAGGTTCTTTTCAGGTCAGCGCACCAATGAACGCTTCCGAGTTTGAGACCGTCCCGAACACGCCGCCCTGCATCTTGATCATCTTGATCGCCGCCGCATAGTTGCCCACATCGGTCGCGCCCGTGCAATCTTCCAGCAGCAGACACTCGAAGCCGCGATCGTTGGCATCGCGCATAGTCGTGTGTACGCACACATCGGTCGTGATGCCCGTCAAAACAAGGTGCGTGATTCCGTTGCGACGCAGGATCAATTCGAGGTCGGTGGCGTAAAAGCTGCCTTTGCCCGGCTTATCGATGATCACTTCACCCGCGATCGGATACAGTTCGGGGATGATGTCCCAGCCGGGTTCACCGCGTACCAGGATTCGCCCCAACGGCCCCGGATCGCCGATGCCCGCGCCAATCTGTTTGCTGCGCCACAGCTTATTGGGCGGACAATCCGACAGGTCGCCGCGATGCCCTTCCCGCGTGTGAATCACCATCAAGCCAACTTCGCGCGCTTTCGCCAGCACCACCTTGATAGGTGAGATCGCGCACGCCGTCAGCGAGATGTCGTAGCCCATTGTGTCCACGTAGCCACCCGCCGCGCAGAAATCGGCCTGCATATCGATGATGATCAGTGCTGTAGTATCGAGATCGAAGGCGTAAGTGTATGGATCGCCCCCTACGTGCAGATCGCCCGGCATCGTCCCGGATTCGGCCATGCGATTGTTTCCCTTCAAGAGACTTCATATCAATTTACAGGTCCCGTTTACGGAAACCGCATTGGGACGGCTTGGAAACTGAACGATTAGGCAAAATGACGAAAGACTCGTATACGGGTCTTTATAATGCCCATTATAGAAGTCTCAAAGGGGGTGATTCTAGTTTGAAATATACGAAGTTTTCGGTGATAAATTGGTGCGATGCCGATAGTGAGCGGCTTATTTAGGCGTTTTGCACAAGCGCCGATTCCGGTTGCGCGAGTGTCGCCAGCAGCGACTCGGACGACGCAACCCAACCAAAAATCCCACCCTGCGCGACGATCATCTTGAGGGCAGCGGCCTGAAATTCGGGAAAATACGAGGCAACCGCATCGGACAGCACCAGACACTCGTAGCCGCGATCGTTGGCCTCGCGCACCGTCGTGTGGACGCATACCTCGGTTGTCACACCCGTCACGATCAGCCGCTTGATGCCGTGATTGCTCAGGATCGACGCCAGATCGGTCGCATAAAAGCTGCCTTTGCCCGGCTTATCCACGATCGGTTCGCCGGGCAGCGGCTGAAGTTCGTCAATGATGCCATGCCCCGCCTCGCCGCGTACCAGGATGCGACCCATTGGCCCCGCATCGCCGATTCCGCACGATAAATGACCGCGCGTCCGTTTCGCCTCCGGCAGATCGGAAAGATCGGGGCGGTGACCTTCGCGGGTATGAATCACCAGCATGTGCTCTGCACGCGCTGCCGCCAATACCTTTTGGATCGGCACAATAGCAGTCCGCAGCCACGAAACGTCGTTGCCCAACAATTCGCCGAAGCCGCCGGGTTCGAGAAAATCGCGCTGCATATCGATGATGATCAGCGCTGTGCTGACCGGATCGAAAACAAAGTCATAAGGTTCGGCTTTGACGGTGTACATCAGTTACTTTACTTCCCTTCGCTTTTCGAGTCCATATAAGCGCGCCAGCCGCCAAAGCCCGTGATTTCCGGGTAATTCCCTTCGGCCAATTCGCGCGGATACAAAATGCCGTATACTTGGCGACCATCTTCCAATTCGACCATGCCCCGATACAGATTCGGCGGTTCGCCCGCCTCGATCGCGTTCCAGACCGCATCCTCGACGATATACAGTTCGCCCCAGATGCTCGCACCGCCCACTTCGCCCTCGTCCAAGCGATACATGCCGGGATGCACATCGTCGATCGTATAGACGCGATAGTGCGGGGCAGTGCGGAACTCGCCCAAAAACGTCGAATCGCCCATGTTGGGGTGCAGTTTCAAGCCGCGCATCAGCGTACCATTGACGAATAACTCGAAGGGCATCCGATTTTCCTTTGCAAAAAGAACGAAAGGGCGATCTAACCACGAAGGCGCGCGCCAAACATAGGTAGACTAACCGAACTTTCCCGCTGGATTGTGTGGCACATTGCCTATGGTGAAACTTTCAATCACCATTAAATTCAGGTCGCCAGCGTTACGCATCCCCAGATTCAGGAGACTCACATTGAATTCGTCAACCCCACCACGCGACGCCGCCAACCGCCGCGTCCTCGACATTTTCGCGCAGGCCGCGCCCGCCGCCATCGATATTCAGACCGCCCGCAACGTGATCCCTGGCATGGCCGACGATCTCATCTTGCACGCCGGCCCGCCGATTACCTGGGAGCGCATGTGCGGCCCGATGCAAGGCGCGATCCTCGGCGCGTTGGTTTATGAGCGGCGCGCAAAAACGCTCGACGAGGCCCGTCAACTCTGTGATCGGGGCGCGATTCGCTTTGAGCCGTGTCACGATCATGCGGCGGTCGCGCCAATGGCCGGGATCATCTCGCCGTCGATGCCCGTGTGGGTGATCGAGGATGCGGTCAACGGGACACGCGCCTACAGCAATCTGAACGAAGGCGGTGGTACTGCGCTACGCTATGGCGCGAACAATCCAGCGGTCATCGAAAATCTGCGCTGGATGGCGGCTGTGTTAGCGCCGCGTCTGCGCGAAGGATTACGCCAACTGGGTACGCTGCCGATCTTCCCGATCGTGCGTGAGGCGCTGGCGATGGGCGACGAGTGCCACAGCCGCAATCACGCCGCGCTGCCCTTGCTCATGCAAGCATTCATGCCGAGACTGCTCAAAACCGATCTGACGAGCACCCAAATCGCTGAGGTGCTGAATTTTATCGTCGGGCGCGACTATTTCTTCCTCAACTTGACGATGGCTTCGTGCAAAGCCGCGTGGCTGGCCGCCGAGTCCGTGCCAAGCGCGAGTTTGGTAACTGCTTTCTCTCGCAATGGCGTTGAATTCGGGATTCGTGTGCAGGGACAATGGTTCACCGCGCCATCGCCCGTCGTGGATGGGCACTATTTCCCCGGCTATACTGCAAACGACGCGAACCGCGATATTGGCGACAGCGCCATCACCGAGGCGAGCGGTCTGGGCGGATTCGCGGTCGGTGGTGCGCCCGCGATCACGGGTTTTATCGGCGGCACCCCCGAATCGCTGATGGCGGCCAACCTGGAAATGTACGCGATCACGGTTGCCGAGGGGAGTCACTTCGCCCTGCCGATCCTGGGCGGACGCGGCACACCAACCGGCGTCGATGTTTTCAAGGTGCTCGAAACTGGGATTCGTCCGTATATCACAACCGGGATCGCCCACCACCAGCCGGGTGTCGGGCAGATCGGTGCGGGGCGCGTGCGTGCGCCGCTCGCATGTTTCGAGCAAGCAGCCGCAGCGATCAGTGCGCCCGTACCCGATCGCGCGGAGGGAAACTGAAAGTCAGACGGCGAGATACTGCTTCACGATCGTCTGATCGAGTTCGGCGGCGGGGCTGTTGAAGACGATCACGCCTTTTTCCATCACGTAACACCGATCGGCGATGCTCAACGCGAAGTCGAGGAACTGCTCAACCAGCAGAATCGCCATGGAGCGTTGCGCTTGCAGCCGTTCAATCACCCGCTCGATCTCCAACACAATCGAGGGCTGGATGCCTTCGGTGGGTTCATCGAGCAGCAAAAGTTTCGGGCGGCGCACCAATACCCGCGCGATCGCAAGCTGCTGCTGCTGACCACCGCTCAATGTCCCGGCGACGCGCGCCCACATCGTTTGGAGCACCGGAAACAGCGCATAGGCTTCATCGATCGCTTCGGGGTCGATGCGCTTGTCGGGCAGCGCTTCGAAGCCCAACAACAGATTCTCGTAGACCGACAAATACGGGAAGATGCCACGACCTTGCGGCACATAGCCGATCCCCGCCTGCGCACGTTGATGCGATGGGCTGCGCGTGATGTCTTTATCCTCAAATAGAATTCGCCCGGTGCGCGCCTTCAACGTGCCCATGATCGCTTTGAGCAGTGTTGTTTTGCCGACGCCGTTGCGCCCCATCAGGCACACCACTTGACCCGCCCCAACGGTCAGATCGACCTCGTTCAGAATGCGACTGCCGCCATAATTGACGCTGACGTTTTCAATTGTGAGCATACTCTTTCTACCTTTCATCGTCTGACTCCCCCTCTCCGTGAGTACGAGAGGGGGTCGGGGGGAAGGGCTACCGCATGAAATTTAGCCGATGGCTATGGGATCGTGCTCGTCTTTGGCATCCCAAAAACGCCGTTTATTGGGATGCCTTAACCAGCGCGCCGCACCACTCCCACAAAATTTCATGCCTTAGCCCTTGGGTCGGGGGGTGAGGTAAATCTGGGACAGTCGGCAGTGAGGTGCTCTTTTACGCCGCGACCTCGCGTTTGTGACCCAAATACACCTCGATCACGCGCGGATCGTTCTGCACCATGTCGATCGATCCCTCGCATAACACCTTGCCAGTGTGCAGAACGGTCACCGTGCTGGCAAATTGGCGCACGAACTGCATATCGTGCTCAACCACCAACACCGATCGATTCTGTGCCAACGTTTTGAGCAGCTTGCCCGTGTGATCGCGCTCGCGGCGGGTCATTCCGGCGACTGGCTCATCGAGCAGCAGCAGCTTCGGCTCCTGGATCAGCAGCATTCCGATTTCGAGCCACTGCTTTTGCCCGTGCGCCAGCGTTCCCGCCCGCGATTCTTTCGCATCTTGCAGACCGATTTGTTCAAGCGTCGCCATGATGCGCGCCTTTTGATCGGTCGGCAGCGCGCCGAAAAGTTGGAGAGTCGGCGTCCGCAAGCCGACCGCGGCTTCGAGATTCTCGAATACGCTCAGGCTCGCAAATACCGAAGGCGTCTGAAACTTGCGTCCGATGCCGTGCTGCACGATCTTTTGTTCCGGCCAGCGCCGCAGATCGATGTGGCCGTCGAAGATCACCTGACCACTGGTCGGTCGCGTCTTGCCCGTGATGATGTCCAGCAGCGTCGTTTTGCCCGCCCCGTTCGGTCCGATCAAAAAGCGCAGTTCACCTTGCTCGATCGAAAAATCCAAGCCGTCCAAGACCTGAAAACCATCGAAACTGACGCTGACATGCCGGACCTCAAGAATCGGATGCTTCTCAGTGGTCATTTGCTGGCCTCCACCGCGCCCGACATTTCGCTCTCGGCTTCGTGTACGGCAGCCACAACGCCCAAAGGTGGCGCGTTCTTATTGATGCGCGCCCATAATCGCGCCCCGTATATCTGAATCGAGCCGACGATGCCTGCCGGGAACAGGAGCACCACGCCGACGAACAGCGCGCCCATCACCAACTGCCAAGCATCTGGCGACTTTGTGCTGATCCAGCTTTTGCCCTCGTTGACCACCAGCGCACCAATCACCGCGCCGATCAGTGTGCCGCGTCCGCCGACCGCCACCCAGATCACGATCTCGATTGACGGCACAATCCCCATTGAGGCGGGTGAAACGATGCCGCCCTGCGGGAAAAATAAAACGCCGCCCAGACCAGCCAAGCCTGCTGCCAACGCGAAAACGATGATCTTGATCTTGACCGGGTTGTAGCCCGCGAAACGCAGCCGATTCTCGTCATCGCGCAGCGCGATCAGCAGCCGCCCAAAACGCGAGCCACTGACGTAGCGGCACAGCAAAAATGCCAGCCCCAAGCAGATCACCGTCACGAGGTAAATTGCCTGTTTGGTGCCGGTTTGTTGCAGCGAATGGCCGAACAGCGTGCTGCTATCGTTGATAGGCAGCCCATTCGTGCCGTTGATCAACTGCTGCTGCCCGATCAAAAGCAAACTGACGATGAACGTGAGCGCTTGCGTGATGATCGAAAAATAGACACCTTTCACGCGGCTGCGGAACACGATATACCCAAGCACCGTCGCCAACGCCATCGGCAGCAGAATCGCCATTCCCAGGGCGAAGATCGGCGAGTGGAATGGCTCCCAGATCGCGGGCAGTGCGGATAGCCCATACAAGCCCATGAAATCCGGCAGCTTGTTACCCGCTTGCTCTAACTGCACATACATGGCGAAGCAATATGCGCCGAGGCCGAAAAATAACCCCTGTCCGAGGCTGAGCATCCCCGCATAACCCCAGATCAAATCGAGGCCGAGCGCGACGATCGCATAGGACAGAAAACGCCCCAGCAAATTCAGGTTGAAGCCCGACAACGAACTGGGTGCAACGAATAACAGCAATATTGCTGCGACGGCAAACGCACCCCACCCTGCATAGCGGCGAACTTTCGGAT
Source organism: Aggregatilineales bacterium (assembly GCA_038230635.1). Taxonomy (GTDB): domain Bacteria; phylum Chloroflexota; class Anaerolineae; order Aggregatilineales; family UBA2796; genus JBBRMW01. Next base: position 8,362 of record JBBRMW010000124.1, read on the forward strand.
CGATCATATTGCGTTCTTTCTACCCATCAACACCTACTTCGGATTGGATTCAGGCACGGCTGCGCAGCGTGACCAGACCGGCTGGCCGCCACTGGAGGAACGCGATAATCAGGATGAATACCATTACTTTGCCGAGCGTAGCCGTCGTCCCCAACTCGAAAACCGCGTTGAAGACGCCGATCAACACCGCCGCGATCACCGTCCCCGGCAAGCTGCCGACGCCGCCCAACACGACCACCAGGAACGCATCCACGATGTAGTTGGTGCCGAGCGTCGGGCCAATCTGACCGAGCAAGGTGAGCGCCGCGCCCGCCACCCCGGCCAAGCCCGCGCCCAACGCGAACATATACGCATCGACGCGCCGCGTGGCAACGCCCAAACAGGCGGCCATTTCGCGGTTTTGCAATGCTGCCCGCATCCGCCGACCGCTCGATGAACGGTTCAAATAGAGATAAATGCCGATGATACAGATCACGACCAACGCGATGATAAATAGGCGTTTATACGGCAACGCGATCGAATCGGTGACGTTCCACGCCCCTTTGAGCCAATCGGGGGCGGTCACGGCTACGTTCGACGCGCCGAAAATCAGACGCGCCAACGTTTGCAGCATCAGGCCGATTCCCCAGGTTGCCAGCAAAGTATCGAGCGGACGTCCATACAAGCGCCGAATCACGATCGCTTCGAGCAGCAGTCCGAGCAATGCCGTGACGAAGAAGGCCGCCCCGATCGATAAAATGAAATAGAAACCTGAGTGCGTCGCCGCCGTTCCGCCGAGCGCAGGCGCGATCTTCTGCTGAAACAGGTACGTCACATAGGCACCGACCATGATGAACTCGCCATGTGCCATGTTGATCACGTTCATCAGCCCAAACGAAAATGCCAACCCCATCGCGGCCAGCAGCAAGATCGATCCGAGGCTCAGCCCGTTGAAGGCTTGCTGTACAATTTCGCTTCCCGCCATGGATTCTCCTAGCTGATCCCCGTTCATGGTCGTTGAAAATCAGCGGACGAGGCAGGCCCCGTCCCTACAGAGATGTTTCGCGTCTCTGTAGGGACAAGGCCTGCCATGTCCGTCGAGAAAACACCCTTCAAACGATCAGGGTGTCGCCGCCATCGTCGCGGACATGGTGGCTGGCATCGTCGCCGACATGGTAGCGGACATCGTAGACACCATCGTGGCGGACATCGTGGCGGCGGCTGCGGCTGGGCAGCCACCATCTGGCTTGGGCAGCGCACCCGCCCACGCATACGTACACAGATACGGATCGGGCTTGACGGGCTTATCCGTCGCATATACTTCGTCGATCAAGCCGTCGGCGCGAATCTTGCCGATACGCACGGTCTTGTAGGTGTGCTGGTTGTCACCATCGATCGTGACGGTGCCTTCCGGCGCAGCGAAAGTGATGCCTTTGGCGGCGGCTTTGACGGCGGCCACATCGACACTGCCCGCCTTCTCGACGGCCAGCTTCCATAAGTAGACGCCGAAGTAGCCCGCTTCGATCGGATCATCGGTCACGCGATCCGCGCCGTACTTCGCTTTGTAAGCGGCCACGAACTTGGTGTTTTCGGGCGTCTTGGTGGTCTGGTAGTAGTTCCACGATACCAACTGACCGACGACGTTTTCCGCGCCGATGCCGCGTACTTCGTCTTCGGCGATGCTGACCGACAGCACGGGCAGCTTATCGGCGGTGTAGCCAGCGTCGTTGTACTGCTTGAAGAAGGCGACATTGCTATCGCCGTTGAGCGTGTTGAAGATCACATCCGGTTTGGCAGCTTTGATCTTCTCGATGATCGTGCTGAATTCCGTGCCACCCAATGGCACGTACTCTTCGCCCGCCAGTGTGCCACCATTGGCGGCCAACTGCGCCTTGATGACAGTGTTAGCGGTGCGCGGGAACACATAATCCGAACCGAGCAAGAACATCTTCTTCAGATTCTTGCCCAACAAGTAATCGATGGCGGGCACGATCTGCTGATTGGTCGTCGCGCCCGTGTAGAAAATATTGGGCGACATTTCCAGCCCTTCGTACTGCACTGGATAGAACAGCAGTCCGTTATCGGCCTCGAAGACGGGCTTCACAGCCTTGCGACTGGCGCTCGTCCAGCAGCCAAACACGACGGCAACTTTATCTTGTTCGAGCAGCTTCTTCGCCTTTTCGGTGAAGGTCGGCCAGTCGCTCGCGCCATCTTCAACGACGACTTCGAGCTTTTTGCCCATGATGCCGCCCGCCGCGTTGATCTCGTCGATCGCCATCAGTTCTGCATCTTTGACCGAGACTTCGCTGATCGACATCGTGCCGCTCAACGAGTGCAAAATGCCGACTTTGATCGTGTCTGCCGCACGCGCTGAGGTCGCCCCAAACAGGCTGACCAGCAAGAGCAGTGGGAGGCCAATCCGCAAGGCCAATGTTGCCCCGCGTCCCCCCAAGGTGAATCGTTTTGACTGTCCCATGTTTCTCCCCCGTGTCAAAAAAAAGGAACACGCGCGAAAACGCAGTAATCCGTCATTCGCGCCTGTTCAAGCGAACACAGCAGAGAGCATAGTTCAGCCGCCCATCATGCTCTAGAGATAAGCTGCCCTAACTTTGCCGGGTACAAGTTCATATACTTTGACCAATCGATGACCATTCATTAAAATGACTCGTTTTGAGCGTCTCAACCTCGTCAAACGTGTGCGCTTTTCAGCCAAATCAACCTTGCCCCCAGCCACTCTCCGTAGTAACATCGAGGGGGCGTCAAGCCACACACCACCCGCTAACCCTTGAGAAGAAATCGAGTCATGCACCTCTCTCCGTGAGAACGGAGAGGGCTGGGGATGAGGTGAATCCGGTACTCTTGAGTTGTGGGTAATGGATAGCCCTGAATGGATGGGGTTGGTATTTTGATTCAGGCGGACGCGGCAGACCGCCGTTCTCGTAGGGACGCCGACCTACCGCATCCGCTTTTGTGCAGGGCGGAGCAGTGCTCCTGCGTGGCGTATCATGGGTTATGTCATAACGCCAATTTTAGCCTACAGGAGCATATTTCTAATTTCCAAACACCCTCTAGCCGATCGCGTGTGCGAAGACCAGTGAGGCGATGCCGATCACGACGAGCAGCAGCCCGGCCAAAATCACCAGTTTGCGCAGGTCGTGCATGACATAGCCATATTCTTCGAGCAGTTCCCCAATCGCGGGAACACGTCGCGTCGCCAGACCACTGCCATCGGGACGGCGGCGCTTGACGGCGGGTGCCGCGGCGGTGGCAGTCGTTCCCGTCTTGCGGGCGGGGCTGATCGAACTGGATTCCGGGTTTGCGGCGACGCCCAACGCTTCACCACGCAGTTCCGCGCGCGCGCGTGCGAGTGTTTCCTGTGGCAGATTCGGCCTTTTGCTTTTTTTGTTGTTGCGAGCCATTAGGTTGTTCCCTTCGTGTATCAAGATAAGTGCGTTCAAACTTCGCTGCGATGCGGTCACGATTGCAGCAGACCGTAGACGACGTAACGCTGCGTATCGACCCGATACGGATGGCAGGTGATCAGCGTAATCTGCCTGACATCGCGGTGTGAGTTATCCATCACGCGCACGTCGTTTGGCCCCACGATCTCGTGGGATTGGACGATATACGTATATTCGCGCAAGCGCGTCGTGACGATGATCGTATCGCCCGGCTTGAGCTGATCGATGTCGCGGAAGATTTCCCCAAACACGTCGTCATGCGCGGACAGCACCATATTCCCTTTTTCGCCGGGATTGGCGCTACCGATATGATACCCCACGCCCCGCTGAAGTGCATCCCAGGTATCGCCCGTGACCACTGGCTTATCGACGCCGATCGCCGAAATGCGAATATCCAGCGGCGCTTCGGGACTCTGTGTCGGCGGCGCAACCGCGGTCGTATTCAGCATTTGGGTCTGATAGGCGTCGCGGTACTGCGCGGGCACTTCATCCAAATTGAAGCGTGCCGTATTGCTGGTGGAATCGTAGATATGGCCGTCGGGCAGCACCACCGCCAAAATATCGATCGCGGGCGTCGGCGTTGGCGCGACATATTGCGCGGTGCTTGTCAGGGCAAACTGTGCCTGGATGTCCGCCGTCGTCTGGGTGACGGCGCGCACCGCCCCAAATAGCGTCACAAACAGGTAGACCAGACCGCCGACCGCCAAGACCTCGACGGCCAGCAGCGCCCGATTCCAGAGCAACGCGCGCAGTGGCCGCGCATCGGTCAGCGCACGCACGGAGCGCGCGGAATCATCCTCGAAGCGCGGTTCTTCGTCCAGCGTATAAGCGGTTTCGGGTGCAGGCGCAGGTTCGGACGGAGACACGACGACGGCTGGCGGAGCGATCGATTCGGGCGCGATCGGCTCGTTTGCCGATGACTCTATGACGTTCGCTGGAGGGGGGTCGACGGACGGCGGCGCAGCGACTCGGCGCGGCTCATAGCGACGCATCCGATCCTGGCGGGCTTCGCGCTTGCGAATCGCCAGAATACGTTCGAGTTCCTCGATGCTCAGTTCATCTACCGGGCGTTTGTCACGCATGATCGTCCCACGTCCCCGATCCGTTCACCCGATTTTCGCCGCCACCGCGAACACTTCACGCTCGAAAAACCAGCGAAACGGCGGCCAGCGGAACATCGCGCGGCGCGTCACATCGAGCACCACGCCTTCTTTGCGACTCTGAGGCGGCGAGTCGAGCCAAACACGGCCACGAAAGCCCGCCCGGTTCAGGGTGCGGCGCATACTGAGCAGCGACTGTTCGTTGACGTGAACATCCTGGTTAACATCGACCAAGAACGCGCGCGGATTAGCTGGATAGTTCGCACCCTGACCCAGCAGCGTCCGAAACCGTCGCACCACCGGATAGGCGTAGCGATCGTACCAGATATTGGGCGCGGTATGCACGATGAAGCGCCCATCCGGTTTGAGCACGCGATAGACTTCGAGCAACGCTTCGTGTAGTTCCCAGGGGTACAAATGCTCGACCACATCGAACATTAACACCCGATCGAACGAGGCAGTGGGAAATGGTAGCTTTTTGGCATCGGATTGAGCAACGGCGGTATGGCCGGGCGTCTCGCCATTGCTTGCGATCACGTCGCGCGAAAGCTGCACGGCCACTGGCGCATAATCCACGCCATAGGCATCCGCACCGAGCCGCGCACAGTGCCGCAGAATCTCGCCGCGTCCGCAGCCCACATCGAGCACGCGCATACCCGGCTGCACGGCGGCCAGCGCAAACGCCGCGTTCAAACGGCGCGATAACTGTTCACCTTCGCTGGCGATGAACTCGTCATATCCTTCGCAGGCGCTCAAAAAGTATTCTTGCGTATATAAGTTTGCCGGGACTGACTCCCGTTGTTTATCTGGCACGTTTTATCTATCCGCAGGTGATTCGACGAGTGGCGGGATTATAGCAGCCCCCAGCACCTCGGTAAAGTGGGCGCGGCGATTCAACCTCGGCTATGAGGTTATTGCGTCTTCCTTAAAGATAGGGGGAATTTCAACGCGCATTTACGCACCCCACGTGACGAGAATTGGAAATGCGCGTTCTCATGTTGCCAGAAAAATACAAGGTGGTTATTCTTAAGCGCGAAAACGGGCCGCCATCAAAGGAAGCGTAACCTGTGACAATCGCATCACCACCCAATCGCAGCCGCCACCTCAACCGCGCGTTTTTTCCGGCTGTACTGGCAATCGTCGCCATACTGTCGATGATCCTGGCCGCATTTCTGTTTCAACCTTCACACGATTCTGACACGCTGGTTGGCGAGGCAGCGCTGATCATGCTATTCGGTGGCGCACTGTTGGTTTTCGCCGTACACCTGAATGTGAGCACAGGCATATCGCAAATATTTTGGCCCCACTTCCAATTCATTGCGGCAGAAAGCCCGCTCGTGCCCGCTAAGCGGCGGCTCGTTTCCTTTGGGGTCACGTTGTTGGTGATCGAAGCCGAGATCAGCGGCAAAGGGCTTCAAATCGGCCCACTGATGCGGGTCTCACCCTGGGTGCAGGGCGGATTGTTCTGGAGTGGCGTCGCGCTAGTGACAGTGGGCATGGCGGGCGAGGCGGGTTGGCGCTGGCTGCGTTCGATCGGTGCCCGTCTGCGTGGGCGCGACCCGAAATTGATCGCGTTGATCGGCGTAGCGCTCTTGGCATTCGGGCTGCGAGCCTGGGATTTAGGCGGATCGCTGCCCATCTCGATCGACGACGGCGTGAATATTCCGCCCGTTTTCCCCTTCCTCGCCGAGGACTCGCAAATCGGCCTGATTACCTCGGTGGGTGACTACCAAGTCACGCCGCTGTACGGGCAGCTACAGGCGATCGCCGTTCACCTTTTCGGCCCGACCTTGGGCGGGATCCGAGCGGTCAATCTGCCACTTGGCACGCTCAACGTGATCGCCTTGTATGTACTGCTCGATGCGCTGTTCGACACGAATTTGGCGCTGATCGGGGCGGTCATCCTAACGACGTTTCCGCCGCATTTGCATTTCAGTCGTCTCGCCTTTCTGCACGTGGCCGATGCGACTTTCGGCACCTTTGCGATCGGCTTTTTGGCGCGTGGCATGAAATACAATCGCCGTGCTGATTGGGCGCTGGCCGGCGTCTCACTGGGCTTGACGCAATATTGGTTCGAGGCCGGACGACTTTACTTCCCACCGCTGATTTTGATCTGGCTGGGCATCCTGGCTATCTTCAATTTCGGGCGCTTGCGTTCGCTGAAACAGGGCTTGGGCGTATTTTCGATTGCCGCGCTGCTGATCGCCTTGCCGACGTACTACGCGGCACTGGAACACCACAGCCTCGCTTCGCCGCGATTGGTTGCCTCTGGGCTGGACTTCGCCTATTGGCAAAATCTGCTGTTACACAGCCCGCTAAACGCTGTGATCACACGGATCGCGCAGCCGTTTTTGGTGTTCGTCCACACGCCGGAGACCAGCTTATATTACGCGGGCAACCATCCGATGATCCTGGAAGCGCTGGTGCCGATCTTTTTGCTGGGCGCGTTTTTCTTGGTGCGATGGTGGCGGAACCCCGTCAATATCCTTTTGCTATGGCTGTTCTCGACCGCTGCTGCCGGGCTGTTGTTGCAAGACAGCACCGAATATCCGCGTTTCATCATCGGCTATCCGTCTATCGCGGGATTGCTGGCAGTCGGTATCTATTACGTTTGGGCACTGCTCGTGAATGGCTTTGCGCGCGCTGGTGGCGAACGCCAATGGATCGCGTGGGGAACATTCGTGCTGGTTACGATGATCGCTACGACGCAGGTGAATTATTACTTTGGCGAGCATGTCCCGACACTGCTGCGGGAAATCCGAACGCGGGTCGATTCGCCCGATCTCGGAGATGCAGCGCAGCGCAGCGTCAGCTTTCCGCCGGGCACCGAGTTGATCCTGATCAGCAATCACTTGGTCGATAAAACGATCATCGATGTCGAGCTGACTCTGCTCCGCTGGGGCAAGCCATCACCCGCTGTCACGGTGCGTGTGCTGCTGCCCAGCGAGGTAACGCGCAATTTTTTGGGATCGCTGCCGTTGGATCGAGATCGGGCTTTTTTTGTCGAGCCGAATCATCCCGATGCGGTCAAAGTGATCCAATCCGTGTTCGCGGTCGATCAGGCCCTGTACCCAGTTCAGGTGATCATCCCCAACGAACGCGGATTCGTGCTGTATTATGCACCGCTGAATCGACAAACTGTGCCGCATTGAAGGGTTTGCCGTGTTTCGATTATGCCGTGCGGGGAGCGCGTTTGGGCTTGGTGGCGGGTTTCGGATCGACCTCTTTGGCAACCCCGACCTTTTTGCGAGTCGTCGTTTTGGTGGGTTTCTTGGCAGCCGCCGCTTTGGGCGTGGCTGTCATGCTGCTCTATGTGTGGCTCACCTCCGAAGGTACCCAGAGCACCTCATTCAGGGTCGTGCTGCTGTCCTCGATCGCACCCACCGCCGCGACTTGAGCGTTTTTCGCCTCGGCTTAAAAGTCATTCACCAAGCCACTACCCGACTCGAAACCTTTGTCATGCATTTCGACGCCGTTTTTGACCCGTTTCCAGACCCCTTTTTTTCTCTCGTTGAGGTGTCGGGTGGCTAGTTTGACAGCCAGGGTGCAGGCAAAGGTTGACAGGGAAAAGGTAGCGAAAAGGCCAGGACGGTGGTAAAGCCAGATAACCACATCAGGTGTTTCCCACAATCGAGGCCGAAATGAAGTTTAGCACATATCTAGCAGAGGGATTAATGGTC
>JBBRMW010000125.1:0-16577 GCA_038230635.1 Aggregatilineales bacterium
AAGACCCGGGTAAAAGTATCCAAAGCCGATATCGAGGCCCTCAACATTCATAACCACGAGGTTTGTCCGCAGTGGAATTACACCCTTTATCCTCGTGCTTTGGATTAATCGCGGGAAGTTATACTTTTATGAGCCCTTAGTTACTCGTTTATTCAACAACCAAGTTCAAGCCCACAACGTTGATGTGTGCAGCACATCTTTAAGGCCAGGTTCGATGAGGCGCATCAGTAACCCATAAAGGTCTTCCGCCGAACACGGCATATTGTTATCTACCCACCAGACCAGCATCGAAAGAAACGTTTGTGTGATGTAATGAGCTACCAATTCGCGTTCATATGTTGGCAGGTGAACGCCATAAGATTTCAGGATGTCGCGCACAAACTTCAACAAGAACGTGTGCAGATGAGATGTGTATTTTCCGCTGCCGCGTTTGCCGAACAATGCTTTGAACAATTGATGTTCATGTTCGACATAACGCAGCACAAATAAGGGCAGGTTTAGCTGTACACCGCTGCTTATGCCCTGCACAGCTTGGAAGTGTTCCTCAAACGCGCCTCGGAGTTGGTCTAAGCGGCTCATCAGCAGCGCCTCTTTATCCGTATAATGCGCGTAAAACGTGGAACGCCCGACATTCGCTCTATCCAAAATATCTTGGATCATCACCGCGTCATAGCCTTTTTCGAGGATAAGTTCTATCAACGCATTTTGTAATGCCTGCTGCGTTTTCTGGACGCGCCTATCCTGTTTTGCCTCAACCATACGTAAGCCCCTTTCCGTACAAATTCTGAAATTTGTTCGCTTCTGAACAAACTCGGCGTGTTGATCGTTGACTCGATCCCCTGAATGCCATTATAACAAGAAACGAAACACAGTGTTCGATTACGGACTCGAAGTTCCGAAAAATGGAGGGTATAAATGGCAACACACGGAAAAAATGGAAAGGCTCGCACCAACGGGGCAGAAAAACTCATCGAACTGCGGCATATCACCAAACAATATATGAACGCAGCAGGAACGTTTACCGCGCTTGACGGCATTGACTTTGAAGCCAGCACAGCCGAATTCGTTGCCGTCGTGGGGAAATCGGGGAGCGGGAAATCGACCTTACTCAATATGTTGGGTGGAATCGACACGCCCACATCGGGAGAGGTGATCATCGACGGGACCCCAATCCATAGGTTGAATCAGAATCAGCTTGCTGTGTGGCGTGGCAAACATGTGGGTGCTGTGTTCCAGTTTTTTCAACTGCTGCCCACGCTCACGGTCATTGAGAACGTGATCTTGCCGATGGATTTCTGCCACATCATCCCCATAAATCAACGGAAACAACGAGCTATCCAACTTTTGGAGCAGGTTGGGATCGCGGATCAGGCGTACAAACTGCCAACGTTGTTATCGGGAGGGCAGCAGCAGCGGGCAGCCATTGCACGGGCACAGGCCAACGATCCACTTATCATCCTCGCCGATGAGCCAACAGGCAATCTGGATTCGCATACTGCCGATGCTACCTTACAACTGTTCAAAGACCTGACCATTGCTGGCAAAACAGTGGTGATGGTAACGCACGAACGCGATGTGACCGCATGGGTATCGCGCACGGTGACGCTGGCGGATGGAAAAGTCGTTAGCAATAGTGCCGTTCCCAACAATCGGGAGGCGACTTATGCGCTGGCGTAAAGTCTTGCGCGATATGTGGGTCAACGACCTACGTACCATTCTCGCGGTGATGGCAATTGCACTCGGTATCTTCGGCGTTGGCTCGATTCTGAGCGCCTATGCAATCCTTACCCGCGAAATCAATGTGAACTTCTTAGGCACGTCTCCGGCCTCCGCCACACTCTATACTGATAAGGTAGATAGTGCGCTCGTAAAGGCGGTAGAGAGCCAGCCGGGAATCGCGGTTGCCGAACCCCGCCGCACTATATCGGCACGGCTGTTGATCGGTTCCGATGAATGGCGACCCATGCTGCTGTATGTCGTGGACGACTTTTCGAATATGCGGCTGGCGACCTTTGCCCCTGAGAAGGGCAAATCCGCACCTGCTGACAATGAAATGCTTATTGAGCGCTCGTCTCTGCTGGATAAAACGGTTGGCGACGTGGTGACAATCCGCACGCCTAACGGTGTAAACCGCGAACTGCCGATCACAGGCGTAATCCACGATGCGGCGCAAGCCCCCGGTTGGCAAGACCGCGTTGTATACGGCTATGTGACGCTCAATACGTTGGCATGGCTAGGCGAAACGCCTGAGTTTAATGAGCTGCGCATTGTTGTTTCAGACGATCCACTCAATAAAGCGCACATTACCAGCGTCGCCAATCAGATCAAGGATTTCGTCCAAACACAAGGGCATAGTGTGTCCGACGTGTACGTACCCAATCCGGGTGAACACCCGCACGCTGATCAGATGAATGCGCTGCTGTTCCTCTTTGAAGCTTTCGGCGTTCTCGCGCTTATCCTGAGTGGGGTTCTAGTCGCCAACATCATCAATGCGCTGCTTGCCCAACAAATTCGGCAAATTGGCGTGATGAAGGCCATCGGTGCCCGCACACAGCAGATCGCGGGACTCTATTTCGGTGCAGTACTGATCTTCGGCGTGCTGGCGCTAGTCATAGGAATCCCACTTGGGTTGTGGGCAGGGCGTTTATACGCGACCTTCGCGGCAGGCTTTCTCAATTTCGACATTACCAATAATTCGGTGCCGTTATGGGTATTGGGCGTCGAAATTTTGGTCGGGCTGAGTGTGCCAGTAATTGCAGCCGCCTTCCCCATAATCAAAGGTAGCCAAATTACTGTCCAACAATCATTCAACGACTATGGAATCGGCACCAAGCCAGTTAGCGTCACGCTGATCGATACGCTGTTGCTCCGTTTGCGCGGGGTAAGTCGCCCGCTGCTGCTTTCACTGCGAAACGTGTTTCGCCGCCGTGTTCGTCTCGCCCTGACCGTTGGCGTTCTCGCTATTGGTGGCGCAACCTTCATGAGCGCAATCAATGTCGGTGTCTCTTGGAACTACACTGTCGAGCAATCATTTCAGAATCGCCACTATGATATGGAAGTGCGCTTCATCAAACCATACCCTGCCGCACAGGTCGCCGACCTCGTTCGCAACGTATCGGGCGTTACAAAGGTCGAGACATGGCAGCAACTTTTGGCAATTCGCCAGTTGAGCAATAGCGGCAATACTGTTGATGGCATTCGCTTCAACGTAACGGGATTGCCTATCGCTTCAACGATGGTCACCTTCCCGCTGGTGGAAGGTCGCTGGCTGCAAGCGGGCGATACCAACGCAATTGTGGTCAATCACGAACTCAACCTCTCGCCCGATTGGAATGTCCACGTAGGCGATCCGGTGCGGCTCAAGTTTGGCGATCTGATTTCCACCTGGACAGTCGTAGGGGTCGTCAAGGAAGTGGGAGCGCCACGTCGTGGGCTTGGCACGGCAGCATCGGCCTACGTTCCGCTAGAGGCGTTAGCGGCAGCAACAAATATTGTTGGCACAACAACCAATATGCGCATCGAAACGGCGGAGCATGGTGACGACTATGTAACCGCTGTATCACAGCAGCTAGAACGGCAATTCGATACAGCGAATATGCAGCGCACTACCATTCAACTGACTACCGAGCGTAAGCGCGTGTTGGAAGAACATTTGGTAGTGATTGTCGCGGTTCTTATCGTGATGGCAATTTTGGTAGCAGCAGTAGGTGCTTTGGCGCTGGCTTCGACCATGAGTATCAGCGTTATGGAGCGAACCCGCGAACTCGGAATCATGCGGGCCATCGGCGCTTCAACAGGTGCGGTGTTACGTATCGTGATCACCGAAGGTATCGTGATCGGCTTGCTCAGTTGGCTGATTGCGGTGGCACTCTCATTCCCTGCAACCATCGTTATCGGTGATGCCGCCGGAACCATCTTCGTCAGCACACATCTAAGCCTTATTTTCCCTGCAAGCGCAATGCTTGGCTGGGCCTGCCTCATCTTAGTGATTAGTGTGCTTGCTAGCTTCTTCCCCGCTTGGAGCGCCGCACAACTCACTGTCCGTGAAGTCTTGGCCTACGAATAAGAGGTATCGAAACATGGAACGTACCCGTACATTCAGAACTATCGCCGTTATCGTTGTCATCGTCGTCGTGATCGGCTTGCTAATGGCAGCAGGCCCCTCGCTTCTTGAAACCATCATCCGTTTGCACAGCCGTTAAGACTAAGGAGTCAGAAAATGATAAGGAAAGCGTTTGGGTTCATTTTGTTAGGCGTCGCGCTCGTCATCACGTTCGCATTGGTGACAGGCGGCGGGTCGTTGGTACCGCATATTATAGGGCCAATCGTCTTGACGATTGCTGGTGTGGCGCTAGTCGTCTACAACGGGAAATCCGCCTAGGCCTCAGAGTAACTCACAATTGTCCAACAAACCGAGTGTGGTTCGCGCTTGTTGGACATACTCTAATTTTAGCGGACGCGAAAAAGGCAAAGGTAAGGAATACAATCCTTACCCTCAGAGCGTGTTTGGAAAGCCCTCACCCCCTACCCCCTACCCCCTCTCCCTGAGGGAGAGGGGGAAACCGCGCTCGAAAGCCCCTCGCCATGAGGGAGAGGGGTTGGGGTGAGGGCTATTTGTCACTTTCAAAACACACCCTCGGAGATTTTGTCACTATCTCTGTATCCAGAAATTCAAATGTCCTTCAATTACGCACCATCGACAAAGTCGCCGTCATTTTCGTGGCGGAACAATGCCTTTCACCGCCTATCCTCGAATTTCCTTTTCTGACTCCGTGGCAACCTCGCAATTTCGAATTCAAAGGAAAATAATCCTCGGTACGGATGTATTCCCTCTGGGGAGCCGAAGTGAGGACTGCACAGATGCGTGGCAAAAACGCGAAAATGAGTTGTTTGGCGTGCTCCCAATTCCTGTTGCGCGAATCGTCAGTAGTGCGTGTCGAGTACAATGAAGATCGTGGATTCTGTGTTTCCACTGAGGTGGATTTGATCAGTGCTGAACCGAACGTGGAATTCCGCTTCATTATGCACGAAGATGAAAACACGCCTAGAAAGTCGAAAGATTCAACGCTAGACAGAATTGCGGCGCTTAGCACGCCGAAAAACGACCTCGGGTATAATTGGTAGGGAGCGTGTGCAAGCATGTTTTTCAGGATAAACACGGTTAACTAAATGTCGGGAAACAAGATTGAGTTACCAATTGTCACAATTGCGATTCTTGCTGGTGGGCAATCGCATCGGATGGGAACCGACAAGAGTTTTGCATTCCTACACGATAAACCGGTCATTGAACACGTGCTGGCACAAGTGGGGTTGCTTGATGTCCCCATCATCCTGATCACGAATTCAGCCGAGAAATACGCGCAATATGCGCTGTCCATGTTCGGGGATATCCTACCCAACTGCGGATCGCTGGGTGGCTTATATACGGCGATCCGCGTCAGCCCGACAGAATATACAATCTGTGTGGCTTGCGATATGCCTTTTTTGAATGTAGGGTTGCTCCGCCATTTGATCGATGTTTGTACAGGTTGGGACGTGGTTGTACCGTGTATCGGCGGCTTCCCGGAAGCGATGCACGCGGTTTACGGTAAGACTTGCCTCGAACCTATTCAGAGGCAGCTTGTACAAGGGGAATTGAAGGCCAGCAGATTCTATGAGCAGGTAAATGTGCGCTATGTCGAAGAAGCGGAGGTCAGGCAGTTCGATCCCAACCTCCGCTCATTTATCAACCTGAATACGCCGGATGATCTGGCCATAGCGCACGATCTGGACTCAGGGGATGGGGAGTAACGTCGGCGGAAACAAAATACGCGCTGAACACGCACGCCTTGCATAACACGTGCCCATTAACCATTACTTCGCAGTGTTCGTTCACACGATCTCCGCAGTGCTGGCAGGTTACGGCGTGTTTTTCAAAAATAACGGGGAGCGGCACCGTTAGACAAACAGATTGCCAATGGAAAAGCTGCTCATCGGGCATGATCTGATAGGCGTCGCGCTGTGCTTCCCAAGCGGACAGCGTAGGCATAATACCAACCGCGATCTCCCGACAGTTTTGATGCTCACTGATGCGAATTGCCTGTCCACTGCTTCGCTTGATAAAAGTTGCCGCGACTTTGCCATAGCCCATCAGTTGCATCAATCCGTTGGTTGGACTAGCCCCCGTCACCACTATCACCGCATCTGCCGTACAGCGCCCGATTTCCATAAACACATACAACGGTTTGCGATCAAGGGCTGGATCAACGTTCAGCAGTATGCAGGCTAACCGCGCCATCCGAACGCCGAGCACTTGGCGTGGACAGAGGCGCGAATGCAACATCACCGAACGCAGTAAGTGTTCATTGAGGGACACATTCAACTCCATAAATTAGCCTGCCTTCGCAATCCGTATTGCACACGCCTTATATTCCGGCTCTTTGGAGATCGGATCGAAGGCGTCATTGGTTAGCAGGTTAGCAGCGACACCCGGCGCGAACATATCGCCCCAATGAAAGGGCATAAAAACCACCCCAGGCCGGATGTTATCACTTAGTTTTGCCTGGACAGTCACGCAGCCGCGCCGACTCTCCACGATGACGCTATCGCCCTCAATAATTGCGTAGGTTTTCGCGTCAGTCGGATGCAGTTCGATATAGGGCGTCAACGCTTGTTTCGCCAACTTGGGAATCTTCCCGGTACGAGTCATGGTATGCCATTGTGAGGCCAGCCGTCCAGTGGTCAGCGTCAATGGGAACAGCGGATTGGACGTTTCTTGCGGTGGACGGTGGGTACAGGCGATAAATCGGGCCAAACCGTCGGGGGTAGCGAAATGCCGATCCGTGTAACGGCGTGCCGTGCCGGGATGATCAGTGGTCGGGCACGGCCACTGCAACGGGCCATTCTCCAACCGTTCGTTCGTCATACCGAACTGATCGCAGGGCCGATCTTTCGTCATCCCTCGGAATTCGTCCCAAATTGGTTCAATACTATCGAAGTCGAAGCCGCTAAAGCCCATACGCTGTGCCATGCGGCTGAATATCCACCAATCCGGTTTGGCATTGCCGGGCGGCTCGGCCAGTTGTGGATTACGGGTAACACGCCGTTCGCTGTTGGTCATCGTACCGGCTTTTTCGATCCACTGGGCAGCGGGTAAAACGTAATCGGCAACACGGGTGGTTTCCGTCTCAAAGCAATCTTGAGCGATCACCAGTTCAGCCTGGTCGAAGGCTCGCCGCGCCTGTTCAAGGTTCGGCAAGCTGACCAGTGCATTGTTGCAGACCACCCACACGGCTTTGATCCGGCCACTTTCTAAACCCTGGAAAATCTCGACGGCGGTTAAACCCGGAAGCGGGTTAATACTGCCGGCACGAACACCCCAGTATTGCTCGACTTCGCGGCGATGCTCAGCACTTTCGATCAGGCGGTAGCCGGGCAGGAGATGGGCTAAGCCGCCCAGTTCACGTCCGCCCATCGCGTTTGGTTGCCCAGTCAGCGAAAATGGTCCCGCACCGGGCTTGCCGACTTGTCCAAGCATCAAGTGTAAGTCGATCAGCGCTTGACATTTGGCCGTGCCGACGCTGCTCTGCCCTAGTCCCATACAGTAGAAAGAAAGGAACGCTCGCGCGTTGCTAATCCGGTCGGCGACACGCTCGATCAGCTCTAGCGGCACGCCGCAAATCGCCGCCAGTTCGTTGACATCCAGACTCCGCAGCATGTACTCATATTCTTCAAAACAGGCCGTATGCTTGGCGATAAAATCCCGATTCGCATCTCCCCGATCAAACAAGAGCCGTCCTAACGCATTGAAAAAAGCAATATCGCTGCCAGGGGTCAACGGGACGTGAATATCGGCGGCCTGGGCGGTATGTGTGTAACGCGGGTCAAGCACGATCATCACGTTTTCAGGATCGACGCGGCGATGGGCTTTCATTCGCTGAAAAGTGACAGGATGGGCATCGGCCATGTTACTCCCGGCGATCAGGTAGCAATCGCTGCGATCCAGATCGTCGTAGCAAGTCGGCGGACCGTCGCTGCCAAGCGTCGTTCGATAGGCGGCGACAGCACTTGCCATACATAGCCGACTGTTGCTATCTACGTGGTTCGATCCGAGATAGCCCTTGAACAATTTGTTGCCTAGATACCATGCTTCAGTATCCAACTGTCCCGAACCATATAACGCCACCGCATCCGGGCCGTAGCGCTCGATAATAGCCGCTAGGCGACCAGTAATCTCGTTTAGCGCCGTGTCCCAGGTGATGTCAACTGGCGAACTGAGACGATCCGCGCGATGCTGCGGCGAGAGCAGCCGCCCAGTCAAATCCAAGACCGGCGAGAGTAGTGCACCCTTCGGACACAGCAGCCCATAATTTACTGGCGAATCGGGATTGCCGCGCAACTCCACGATTTTGTTAGCTCTGGTTGCCACATCGAGCAGACAACCTACCCCGCAGTAGGGGCAAGTTGTCTGGCCGCTGCGTAACCCTTGCGCTTCTTCTGGCGAAATGGGATGCAGCATGGACATGGTCTATTTCCTCCCAGACACAGTCGATTACTAATCAACAGTCGATTCGGATAGTGCAGGCACGCCGTCAGGTATGGCCGATATGGTGGAAATTGTACGGGCGCGACCACCTTCGCCTGCCCACGTCTTTTGCCAGCCGACGCGCACCGTTGCAATTAGGGTTAGACAGCCCATTGCCGCCAACGTGTAGATCAAGAATCCGCTGCGATACGTCCCGGTGGCATCTTTCAGAGTACCCAACACATTAGGTAGGATAAAACCACCCAGACCGCCGACTGCGCCGACAATCCCCGTCACGATCCCGATCTCTTTGCTGAAGCGCTGCGGAACCACCTGGAAGACTGAGCCATTGCCGGCCCCCATCAGGGTCATAATGACAAAAATGGCGATGGTTTCGGCCCCCAAGGGCAGCAAGGCCGCAACAACCAGCGCGACAACAGCGATCAAGCCATACAAAACCATCAGCATTCGCAACCCCCCCAAGCGATCCGCCAGATAGCCACCGATGGGGCGCACGAAGCTCCCGAAAAAGACGCACATCGCCGCAAAACTGCCCGCTGCGACTTTGTCTAGTCCATATTGATCGTGGAAGAAAATCGGTAGGAAGGTCGATAAGCCGAGGAAACCGCCGAACGTGACCGCATACATCAAGCTAAACCACAGCGTATCGGGTTGGCGCAGCACCGTGCCATATTCCTTTAGCGTTTTGACCTGCGCTTTTCCCGGAGCGTCTTTCGCTAACGCAGCCACCACGATCCAGGTAATGGCTACTGGCAGCATTGCCAGGAGCATCACGGGTCGCCAGCCGCCCAACAGTACGACCAAGCGTGGCGCAAACAGCGACGCTAAAACGGTGCCACTGTTGCCCGCCCCGGCGATACCCATGACTAACCCTTGCTTCTCTGGCGGATACCAACGGCTTGCCAGCGGCAGTGCGACGGCGAAACTTCCGCCCGCGATACCCAGCAGCAACCCGACGATGAGCACCATCTCGTAAGTATTGGTTGCCAAACCGCCCAACAGGAGCGGTACAAAGGTGAGTGACAAAGCGATCAGGGCTGTTTTACGTCCGCCAATGCGATCCGCCAACGCGCCGAGTACCAATCGCAATGCCGCACCGCTCAAGGACGGCAGACCGATCATCAAGCCTTTTTGACTCGCCGATAGATGAAATTCGTCGGCAATTGAATTGCCCAGCGCACCGAGGATCACCCAGATCATGAAACTCATGTCGAAATAGAGAAACGCACTGAATAATGTCGTTGGGTTGCCACTTTTGCGGATGTCGTTTATGTGCATCGGGAAATCCCCCAATTGATGAATCCCAGTTGATAGACTCTGGTGTTACCTATTACGAATAGCGACTTGTACAATCCCATCCACGATGCGCGCGGGCCAGGTTGGTAAACGCACGCTCTGATCTTCCAGGCACTGCCCGGTTAGGAGGTTGAAGGTGTTTTTGTAAATTGGTGACGCCACCTTGATGATCCCGCCCTTATTGCCGACCAGTCCACGTGACATGACGTTGGCACCACTGAAGGGGTCATAGTTGCCGATAACGTAGCAATCCGACTCAGACGCCAGGCGGAAAACGGCGGCTTGTTGACCGTCTAAGAGGGCGGCGACCCCTGTGAATGGCAAGATATGTTTTACGGGACAGATGGCGATCCAGGTGTCAATGGCTTCATTAACAACGGTTGCGATTTGCATGAGTACTCCTATCTACTTTTCATGGGCGAATGCCGGGCGTTTCTGACCACGTTCTTCGATATAAACAAGATTGGGATCGGGTTGATCTGTATTGACGAAATGGCGGAAGCGGAGCAGTTTTTGGGGGTCTTCTAAAGTGGTTTTCCACTCGCATTGATACGCCTCCAAAGTGCGTGCCATCTCCTGTTCGAGTTCGGCGGCAATGCCGAGCGAATCTCCGATGATTACATCTTTGAGATAATCAATGCCGCCTTCAAGATGATTTAGCCAAGCCGCCGTCCGTTGCAGCCGATCCGCTGTGCGGATATAGAACATCAGGAAGCGATCCACGTACTGGATTACCTGCGCCTCGGACAAATCTTCCGCGAACAAAACCGCGTGTTGCGGCTTGATGCCGCCGTTGCCGCACACATACAGGTTGTAGCCTTTCTCGGTAGCAATCAGGCCGAAGTCTTTACCTTGCGCTTCGGCACATTCGCGCGTGCAACCGGAGACAGCCGCCTTGATCTTGTGCGGGGCACGCAGTCCTTTGTAGCGTTCCTCAAGTTGAATGGCGAGGCCGACTGAATCCTGCTGTCCGTAACGGCACCAAGTCGTGCCCACGCAGGATTTGACGGTACGCAGGGCTTTACCGTAAGCATGGCCTGACTCGAAACCTGCATCAACCAGCCGTTTCCAGATGTGCGGCAATTGATCGACTCGCGCCCCGAACATATCGATCCGCTGGCCGCCAGTGATCTTGACATATAAGTCGAACTCCTGGGCGACCTGCCCAATCACAATCAACTTAGCAGGCGTGATCTCACCGCCGGGAATACGCGGTACAACTGAATAGGAGCCATCCCGCTGCATATTTGCCATGAAGTAATCATTGGTATCTTGCAAAGCAGCGCGGGCAGGCTCCAAGATATATTCGTTCCAGATTGAAGCCAGGATCGAGGCAATGGCAGGCTTACAGATTTCGCAGCCCAGACCGCGACCATGCTGGTCAAGCAGCGCATCGAACGATTTGATCTCATGGATGCGGGCGAGATGATAGAGTTCCTGTCGAGAATAGGGGAAGTGTTCGCACAGGTGGTTGAGGACTATCTTACCAGCGCGTTTCATTTCGCTTTTCATGATGTCGGTCAGCATGGGGACGCAGCCGCCGCAGCCGGTGCCAGCCCTCGTGCAGCGCTTGATTTCAGCGACTGTGCTCAGATTCTGCTCCCGGATGGCACCACAAATTGCGCCTTTGCTCACGTTCTCGCAGGTACAGATGCGCGAGGAATCGGGGAACGCATCGATACCGAGGGATTTCGCTACGATACCTTCGGCGCGAGGCGGAAGCAGTAAATCTTCGATGTGCGGCGGGACGACCATCCCCGTTTGCATCATCTGATGCAGCAAGCCGTAGCTAGAGGCGTCTCCAACCAATATTCCACCCAGAATACGTTTACCATCCCCGCTGACGACCAATTTTTTGTAGGTTCCAGCCAGAGCATCGAATAGCGAGAATTCTTTGGCGCTCGCCGTTGACTTAAACGCATCGCCGAAACTGGCGACATCGACCCCCATCAGTTTGAGTTTGGTAGACATGTCCGCGCCGGTGAATCGACTCGGTGTTGTCGGATCGGTGATGGTATCCGCAGCCACGTTTGCCATTGCATAACCGGGAGCGACAAGACCGTAGACCCGGTTTTGATATGCCGCACACTCACCAATTGCGTAAATGTGCGGATCAGAGGTGCGACACTGCTCGTCAATCTGGATGCCACCGCGTTCACCGAGCGCCAATCCGCAGGATCTCGCCAGTTCGTCGCGTGGACGGATGCCCGCCGAAAAAACGATCATATCAGTCCGGAGTTCACTGCCATCCGCAAAGCGCATTGTCGTGACCTTGCCGTCGCTGGATACAATCTCGGTAGTAGATTTGCTTGTATGTACTTGAACACCCAATGCCTCGATTTTCTGGCGCAGGAGCGAGCCGCCCAAATCATCGACTTGTACCGTCATCAGGCGTGGCGCGAACTCGACGACGTGCGTTTCCAAACCCAATGCCTTGAGTGCGTTAGCGCATTCCAGACCGAGTAATCCGCCACCGATGACCACCCCAATGCGGGCTGTTGTGGCGTAATCCCGGATACTATCCAGGTCTTGCAAGGTGCGATAGACGAAAGTTCCGGCAGCTTCTTTGCCCGGAATGGTCGGAACGAAGGGATAAGAACCGGTTGCCAGCACGAGACTATCATAGTCGATGCACAATCCGTTGGCAGAGACGACGTGTCGTTGCGTCTGGTCAATCGCAATTACACGATCTCCGATATGGACTTCAACACCGTTTTCTTTGTATAGTCCTAGCGGCACTAACGAGAGTTCGGCAGCAGTCTTGCCGGAAAAATAGCTGCTCAGATTCACGCGGTCATAAGCAAGCTCGGCTTCTTCGCAAAAGGTGACAAGGCGATACTGCTGCGCCGCACCGCGCCGGATCAGCAAATCCAAGAATTTGTGACCGACCATTCCGTTCCCGACCACGACAATCGTTTTGTGTGCGGGTTCATCGAACATGATGAACCTCTTCATTGTGCGTCTTGTTTACCAATTGAGATCGCCAACGAGCCAAACGTTCCGCTGGTTCGCGGCTGGCAAAGGCACTCTGAACGCTGCTCAACGCCCCCTCATAAGTTGGTTCCTTGCCGGACGTGTACAAAATCAGGGCGGCGGTCAGTAGAGCACTGCGCCGCAGGGCTGGCAACTGTGGTTCATTGGCCGGATCGAGCAATTGCTGCGTAAGCGCAGCATTCGTGGCATGGGTAACAGTCATTTCGGCCTCGTCCAGACGTTCCCACCAACCGAAGTCCGTCGGGTCAATCGACCACTCGCGGAGCGCCGTCGCGTTTGTCGCGCCAAATTCAATGATCGGCGTGCGGCGGCTGGTCAGGACATCAATAGCGCCCTCTGATCCCTGAATGGCGAGACCGCGTTGATAGCCTTGCGCTTGCATGGCCTGAGCAACTCGCTCCAACACCAGGCCGTGAAACACACCGACCATGCCATTCGGCGCATTGAAGGGGTTCATCAGTTTTTCAATCGTGTTGAAGAAACTACGCATTCCATAATCGAAGCGCACTTGATTAAAGCGTTCGAGGGCAGGGGCGACAGTCGTGGAGTCAACATAAGTCAGGCCAATCTTGTTATCTTGCAGCACATCGGCAGCTTCATCTAGCGAAGCCATGACGTTGATCCCCAACCTGGACAAAATATCGCCCACGCCGACACCGAATTTAGGTGGGGTATTCTGTCCGCAGCGCCCATGCAAGATGACTTTCGCTCCGGCAGTCGCCGCAATCAACGCCGCCGCTGGTATTAATGACGGTAAACGCGAACGCCCATCGTAAGGCACACACACATCGACTAAATTTGGTAAGGCTAAGGGCAGGGTGTTGCAGTAACGGCGCAGCACATGAGCAAAAACAGCCAGTTCATGCGCACTTTCTTCGTTAATCCGCAGTGCGGTCATAAACACGGCGACCTGTGGCAAACTGGCCTGCCCTTCCATAATCAGCGTAAAGGCAGCCTGAGCTTCTTCAGGCGTAAGATCGCGGGCGGTGCGCTGACCATTTCCGATGATCTTCAGATAACGCTGCATCCGTGCCTCCAATGCACCTTCAAACTGGAGTTAGCCGATGCCAGTGAGTTTATGTGAAATATGGATCAATTACGGCGGGCAGGTGGACAGATTTGAGGCGATACTTTGTTGTTCAGGTGGCTAGCCAGATGGCTGTTAGTGACGGTGAGTGGAGATGAATTATTTAACGAGGGATTGTTCTACTGCCAAACGCACAGCATCGATCCGGTTTTGAACGCCGAGTTTGGACAGGATGGTACTCACGTAAGACTTGACCGTTGAATGGCTCACAAAGAGTTGATCGGCAATTTGTTGATTGTTTAACCCCCTGACTATCAAATCGAGAATAGAGCGTTCGCGCTCGGTCAGGTTATAGCTTGGGGCGGCGATAGTACGGGGTTGCAGGGCAATATTGATGAGTACCTGGGCCGCTTCCGAGGATAGGCTTGGCTTGCCGTTATATGCGGCACGGATGGTATTTGCCATCTCCGCCACCGAGATATTTTTGAGCATATAACCAATTGCGCCAGCTTGCAGCGCTGATTGTACCAGTATCTCGTCTTTAGAACTGGTCAGGATCACGACCTGAACCTTCGGATTAGCGGCGCGGATCGCCCGCGTCACGGCGATGCCGTCCATATCCGGGAGCATCATATCCATTAGGATAACGTGGGGCTGAACTTCCTGACAAACGCGGATGGCCTCATTCCCTGTCGCAGCTTCGCCAACCATAATCAGATCATCAAAGCCATTTAAGAAGACGGATAGGCCACGCCGTACAATATCATGATCGTCTGCGATGATGACGCGTATCGGTTCGGTCATAGCAAGTTCCTCTTCCTACACTACACCCTGTACAATGCGGGGCCATACAATATTCAGATACGTCCCCTGTCCCGGGATGCTATTTAGATGAAAGGTCGCCCCAATCGCTGCGGCCCGTTCCCGAATGATCTCCAACCCAAAATGGCTGGTCGGGATACAATCCATCTTGAAGCCACGTCCGTTGTCGCGTATCTGTAACTCAACATGTTCAGGGCCGCCAGACAACTGTACCGATACCTGCGTCGCCTGGGCATGTTTGACAATATTGTTGAAGGCTTCCTGCGTAATCCTGTAGAGTACGGTCTGCACCTCTGGCGACAAGCCACAAGTGGACTGAAGCGCGCTATTGACCTCGAGCGTGGCTTGAATTTGCGAGCGGGCGGCCAGCGTATCGACAAGCGGCTTGATGAGATCGACAAGATTATCTTGCTGAAGGGCGGTTGGACGCAGTTCAACCAGCAGCGAACGCATCTCTGCCAATGCGTCACGTGTCAGTTGATGTAGATCGTCCAAACCTGCACGGACTTGATCGGGGTCGCGCGTCCAGAGAATCGGCAGCATTTCCGCAATCACACTCGCCGAAAACAGCGTTTGCGTCACTGAATCATGAAGGTCGCGGGCTAACCGTTGGCGTTCCTCAAGTGCGGCCAACGTGCGCGCCTGTTCGTGTTCGATCCGCTCGATCCGTTTGCGCTCAACGAACAATCCAATTTGACTACCAACTGTATCGAGTACCCGTAGCAATTCATGGTCAGGGTTACGGATTTCTCGGCTGAAAAAGCCCATGATACCGATCACTTTACCTTCGGCGCGAATCGAAATAGCCAGTCCGCCATGTAACCCATCGCGTTCAGCCAAGTGCGCACGCGGGAAGTTACCATCAACGACCACATTGCTAATCCAGGCGGGCTTGCCGTTTTTCCAAACCCGCCCCGGCAGTCCTTTTCCCACAGCGAAAGTGATTTCTCGTGTACGTTGTTCAAATGCTGGAAAACTCAACGTAGGGACGTGCCAACTCGCCTCACAAACCAATACGTTAGTCCGGTGGTCGATGTGCCAAACTTCGCCAAAATCCCAGTCCGTTGTCTCACAAATCGCCTGGAGAATACGTGGAATTGCTTGGTCGAGTTCTGAGGCACCAGCGACGATACGGGTAATGGCGTGCTGCATCCTCTGATATTGTTCCAGCCGTGCAGTACGGTTTTCCAGTTCCCGGAATCGGAAGTATCCGTTAAGGGTTTGTCCAATAATGCGACCCAAATGCGTGGGCATTACAACTGCCATGTCAACCTCCAACCGCTAATCCTGACTATTACAAAAAACACGCAAAAAATGGGCCGGGGGTCCAAAATCTCAATTGGTTTACACTTTTGCCTGTCGTGGCAGATAAATTAGATACGATAAGATCGCCCAATAAATCACTATGGGACATCATAGCCCTTAAGAGGAAGTCGGATAACGTGTATGTTGCCCAGCATATTTGCGTGGATTATTGTAAGCTTTACCCAAGATTGACAAAGAGAAACATAAAGACATCCCAC
This sequence comes from Aggregatilineales bacterium, assembly GCA_038230635.1. GTDB lineage: Bacteria > Chloroflexota > Anaerolineae > Aggregatilineales > UBA2796 > JBBRMW01. Next base: position 16,187 of record JBBRMW010000125.1, read on the forward strand.
CCTCATTACAAATTCACCGATGGGGCTTTCTTTAATTCCAGATGCAATGATCTTTGGTCACCTGACTGAAAGTGCTCCTATCCTTATCCCAAATAGCTCTTTGTTTTCATCAAAGAACTTGCACCACTCCCTAGGGAGTGGTGCAAGGAAAAGGTTTTGCCGTTAAAGGTAGGCAATATGGGTCTCCCTAGAAGGTGCGAACTTCAGGAGATCCATAATGAACCATACATTCGAAAGCTATCGCATTTATTGGACTTTATCGATATAGTAACCGAGAAAAACAGGGCAGGATAAGCTGATGATGTTCCAATCATGACAAAGGAAATCGAATGCCTATCCTGCCCGTGGAGATTATGGCGCTGTTGAATGTATTTGCGCCAGTGTTCAGTGA
>JBBRMW010000126.1:0-16574 GCA_038230635.1 Aggregatilineales bacterium
AAATTTCAAGCTAGTTGCCACATACGGTGACATTGACTGACTAAAAAGACTTGGTCAGAGCCGATTTTGCAGTGTAGGTCAATCCAGATGTGATTGAGGTACGCGCGCAAATCTAGCATTTACACTAAAGCGAAAGTCCTGCGAGTATACTTTTTGTCATGTCTTATCAAAAAGTGACCTCACCAAACGACACGCAAACCCCTCAACGAACGTGCTGGGTCATAAATGACCTGGAAGGCATTCAAAAGCGCTTGCCGTAGCGTAAGCCGCAAAGCCCTTCGGGGCATTGAAACTCGAAAGCGGTTGACGGAAATCCGAAGGATCGGTGTGGCGTAAGCTGCAAAACCCTTCGGGGCATTGAAACCCCAGCTTCTCGGCCACCTTATAGGCGTTGTGCGCCAGTGGCGTAAGCCGCAAAGCCCTTCGAGGCATTGAAACGTGATCACGATCTGGTTGTACTGGTTTTGGATGATGTGGCGTAAGCTGCAAAGCCCTTCGGGGCATTGAAACAGGAGGATCACGTCCTCCATCTGAATGCCGCCGCCGGTGGCATAAGCCGCATGCGAGGGAAGGGGTTGGGGGTTGAGGGCTTTTCCGACCGTTTTGGGACTTTGCACGTGCCCTGCCCTTCACCCGTCTTGTGGCCTCGTTCACCCCAAAACAGGTAAACTTGCATGGGTACGGTTTGGGCAGAAAAAGAGGTGCGGCATGTCGGAACACGCAATTGGTTCGGCGGATACCTTTTTAGCGGATGGGGCGATGCGGCGCGTCGAAGTCGAAGGTACGCCGCTCGTGATCGCCCGCACGGATGGACGCTATTATGCGTTCGGCGCGACCTGTTCGCACTATGGCGCGTCGCTCGATGAGGGCGTACTGCGCGGCACGACGGTGATCTGCCCCTGGCATCACGCCTGTTTCGATATTCGCAATGGGGCACGCCTCGAACCGCCTGCGCTCAACGATGTTCCGCACTATCCGCTGCGCCTCGATGGCGATCAAATTCTGGTGACGCTGCCCCACAACAATGAACTTGAGCCGATGGGCAGTTTCAGCGAATCGGACGCGCGCATTTTTGTGATCGTGGGCGGCGGCGCGGCGGGCAACGCGGCAGCCGAGGAACTGCGTCGATCGGGTTATCGCGGCAAGCTCATTTTGCTGAATGCCGCGCCTACCCTGCCGCTCGATCGCCCGAACCTCTCGAAGGATTACCTGACGGGCGGCGCGCAACCCGAATGGATGCCGCTGCGCGGCGAGATGGCTTGGTACGCCGCGCGGGAAATTGATCTGCGTCTGAATACGCGCGTCGTGGGCATCGACCTGGGTACGCACACCGTCAAAATCGAGGGTGGCGATCTGATCCGCTATGACAAATTGCTGCTCGCGCCGGGTGCAGAGCCGCGCCGTTTGCGCAACATCGCGGGCGAGTCGCTGGCGGGCATTTATACGCTGCGCACGCTGGCCGACTCGAACGAATTGATCAAGGCGGTGGCGGTTGGCAAGCGAGTCGTGATCATCGGCGCAAGTTTCATCGGCCTGGAAGTGGCCTCCTCGCTCGCCAATACGCGCGAAGCAATCGTGACGGTCGTCGCCATCGAGGAAACACCCTTCGATCGTATTTTGGGCGTCGAGATCGGGCGCATGTTCCAGCGCGAACACGAGTCGAACGGGATCGAATTCCGGCTCCAGGCGAGTGTGGCACGCTTCATCGGCACCGCTGGGCATGTCAGCGCCGTCGAACTGACAAGTGGCGAGACGCTGCCCGTCGATTTCGTGGTGCTGGGCGTGGGCGTCGCACCCGCTACCGATTTTGTCGCGGGCGCAGGCTTGAGCCTGGACGACAAAGATCGCTCGATGCTGGTGAACGATCAGTTACAGAGCAGTGATCAGGATGTGTATGCGGCGGGCGACATCGCCAAAGTGGACGGCACGCGCATCGAACATTGGCGGCTGGCCGAACAACATGGCATCGTCGCGGCGCACACCATGCTCGGCCAAGTGGATTCGGCGACGGCGCACGTCCCGTTTTTCTGGACGGTGCAGTGGTCGATCATTTTCAATTATGTGGGTCACGCCGAAAATTGGGACGCGATCATCTTTCGCGGATCGCCCGATAACAACGATTTCCTGGTTTTTTACATTGGAGACAACGGCAAACTGTTGGCGGCAGGCGGCTGCAACTATGACCGCGATTTGGACGCGATCGAATTTATCCTGCGCGATAGCCTGCCGCTGACGCCCGATCAAATGCGCGATCCGGCGTTCGATCTGGTCGCCTATGTCGGGGAGTAAGGTTCTTGTCTAGCCGATCAGCACCGTCATGCAGCCCATGGCGATCGAGTCCGGTGGCCCCACGCATACGCACATATCGCCCACGCGGGCGGCGGGCAATTTGCCGATCAAGACGGTCATACCGCCGGGTGGCAGAATCGGTCCGCCAACGTGTGGCACGATGCCGGTGACCATTGGGCAGACGTGCATATCGCTCACGCGCGCGGCAGGCATACCACCGATCAAAACCGTTGGCAAGCCCAACACAATCGTACCACCATGTGAAGTTAAATCGCCCATGCGGGCGGCGGGTTGTCCCATCGCGGTGACTCCCATTGTTCAAAGAAACGTGATAGACACTATCCTATGACAAATTTATCACAGAGTCAAATGTGAACGAGCACCCGTCCGCGTCCCTGACCGCGATCGAAGCGATTGTGCGCCGCTGGGCTGCTGCGCCCGACCCTGATAGGCTGGAGTTGACTCTTTTGCCGGAGATCGAGCGTGCCATCGAGCCTCCACTTCGTCCACCGCTGATCGCCTTCGATGGCCGCGAAAACTTTGCGCGAGGCTGGCCGGGTTGGGCGATCGTCGTGAGCATCTGGGGCGCTGCCGACGATCCCGATGGTGAGCCGCTGCTCGCGCTGATCGCTGATCCGGCGCGATCCGACTATTTCACGGCGATTCGGGGTGGCGGCGCATGGCTAAACGGATCGCCGCTGCGCGTTTCGACCATAGCCCGTGTCGAGGATGCGCTGCTGGCGGGCAGTTTTCCCGCCGATCGCTGGACAAATCGGGATAACAACAGCGAGGAATGGAACAGCTTTTTGGTACGGGCGCAATCTCTGCGATGCAGCGGATCGGCAGCGCTCGATCTGGCGTCTGTGGCGGCGGGGCGTGCCGATGGCGGTTGGATGCAGACCGTCGGGCGGGAGATCGCGGCGGCGGGGCGGCTGCTGGTGCAGGAGGCGGGCGGGCGCGTCAGCAACTATCGCGGGGTGCTGGATGGCGTCGCGGCGGGCGAAAAAATCGTCGCCAGCAACGGCCTGATCCACGAACGAATGCTTACGATCGTGATGATGGGCGAACTCGCGCCGCGTCCGGGCAAACGCTGAGCGGCGCGCGAGCGCATTCCAATTCCATAACAACATGGTTCTTAAGTCCGGTCTTGACAACTTTAGACAACAAAGTTTGCGTTTATCGATTACAATGGCTCATAGACTGAAAACAGGTTGATTGTGGCTTGTCTGAAACCGTAAATTTTGGCGCATGGCGCTGCGGGGGTTGAACCGATGAAACTAATTCGTATCGCAGGTATTGCGCTATTGGCGCTCATGATGATCGGCGCATTGCCGCAAACGCAAGCGACCGCCGCGCCGGGCAGTGTGTCCAATCCGCCATCTATTGCGCCCGCAACGGGCACGGCCCTGCGGCTCGCATCGCAGCTCTATGAGACGGTGCAAATCCGCAATCAAATTATCGCGCGCGGCGGACTCGATACCGTAGCGGCACTGTCGGCCATCGCCGTCGATGTGACGCCGCGTGTGGGTGTCAGCTTCGCGGCACTGACCGAGGCGATTGGCAGCGTCGGCGGTACGGTCGAACGCCAGAATATCGATTCGATCCGTGCGCACTTGTCCGCGCCCGCCATCCTGGCGCTGGCCGCCAAGCCCGAAACGCTGGTGATCGATCAGGCTGCCGCCGAAGCGCCGGGGCCGCTGTTGAAGGCCGTCCAGCAAGCGGGTCCGGTTGACGCAGGCGTTCATGCGATCAACGCCGATGCCTGGCAAGCCGTCAACTGGCAAGGTGCGGGCGTCAACGTGGCCGTCTTCGATACCGATTTCACGGGCATCGAAGATAACTACGCGGGCGTGAGTCCGGGACCCTATTCATGCGTCAAAGGTACACACGCGTTCACTCCCGACGACACCGTTCAAGGGAACACCGGGCGCACGATTGGTTCTGAGGAAGTGCAAGCCCTGTGTGCCACTGCGCCGCTGGCGAGCGTCTATGTCGTGCGCCTTAATGGCCCCAGTGATATGGTCAACGCCATCACGTATGTGCGTGGCATTTTGACGGCGAACAATAACCGTAAGCTCAATATTATCTTGTCTGGGATGACATCCACGCGCCCGCAAGGCCCAGGCGATGCCACTGCCCCCGACCTCAGCCCAGCGTCCACCTTCGATCCCTCCACGGTGCCCGATGGCACGAACATAGCGATCGCTACCGCTAACAACCTCGGTATCCTGTGGATCAACGCGGCGGGTGATTACCGCAATGCGCACTGGTCTGGCCCCGATCTGCTGGCGAACAACGGCGGTCCAACCGCTTTGGAGCCGTTTTACACGCCTGCGGTGGGATCGCCAGAAACCACAAACACCTTCAAGTGGATCAACTCTGGCGGCCCGATCACGGTGATGCTGCGTTGGACGGGCAACTGGGTGTCGGCGGTGCAAGTCACTGATTTCGATCTAAAGATGTCATGCGTAGACAGCCAAAGCAGCATTTTCAACGTGCAGAGCACAAACGTCCAAGAAAACGGTGTCTATCCGTTCCCGCGCGAGTCGCTGACATTTCCCGGTCCGCAGACGGCCCCTGTCGGTGATGCCGACTGTACGGTTACGATGATTCGCAATAGCCCGTTCGGCCAAGCCAATGTTTGGATCGATCTGTATGTATTGTCATCACAAGTGACTCTTCATCGTCTCACTGGCTCACCCGGTCAGGCGATCACGACCAGCTTGCCTGACGAAGAAAATGCGTTTACCGTAGGCTCGTTCTGTACGTCGACTTTTGTGGTTGACGGCACCAGCAGCTATGGCCCGCTCAACAATAATCCAAATGGCGTTGGCGTACCGAATCCCGCCTCCACCAAAAAACCCGATCTGGTCGGGCCGTCGGCCATCAGCAATACGTTCCACACCGCTGGCAATTGTTTGACGGGCTTCTATGGCTCAGCCTCCGGCGCGGCCCACATCGCAGGTGAAGCGGCCATTTATTGGGGCTATCTGGCGCGGCTTAGCCCGCCATCATCGGTGGATGTGCAGGGATTGCTGCGCTCCAACAATAAGAATCCAAGCGCTGCCACGGCGCAATTGGGTATCGGTGGCGGCGTCGCCTACATGGCAAGCGTTCCGGCGGCATTCAACCCCGGCACGGCCACGCCAAGCCCAACGCTCGGTTTCACGCGCACGCCCAAACCCACGCTCACGCCCAGCAATACAGGTATACCGACCGCGACACCGCTGCCCAACGCCGCGTTGGTCGAGACGATTGCCATGTATCGGCCCAGCACGCACACCTTCTACATTCGCTTTGCCAACGCCAGCGGTCCAGCCGATATTACGATCAGTTGGGGCAATAGCAACACCGTTGGAATTGCGGGTGACTGGAACGGTGATGGGTTCGATACGATTGGCATCTATGATGTCAAGGCGCGTATCTTCAGCCTCAGCGATTCCAATACAAGCATCGTGAAAACGATCCCGTCGTTCGCGTATGGCATCCCCGGCGACCAACCCATCGTCGGAAAATGGGTGACGGGAGCCACGCATGATGGCGTCGGCGTGTTTCGTCCCACCAATGGCTTGATCTATTTGACACAACAGTTCAAAACAGGCGTCGCCGATGCGGTGGTCATTCTCGGTAATCCCAACGATGTTGGACTCGGTGGGCATTGGCTGACCACCAACAACTTCTTGGATACGGCGGGTGTCTACCGTCCCAACAACTCGTACTTCTACTTGACTAATTCCAACTGCCCAACCAGCTACTGTGTCGAGTTTGGCAACGAGCAGCAAATCTTCGGCGCACCCTTTGATACCCCTGTCACCGGCGACTGGCTCGGCACGGGTCACACGGGGATCGGCATCTTCCGCGTGTCGAACGGTTACGTCTACCTGAAAAACGACATCAGTAAGGGGTGGCCGAACTTTACCTTCCTGTATGGTTTGCCGGGCGACATGCCATTGGCCGGTCACTGGCTGCGCGGCGGCGCCCCGCCCCCGCCAATCGTTCCCAGAGCGTCAGCAACGGCCACCGAATCGCCTGCGCCATCGATCACTGCAACGACGGTAATCGGCAGCTTCGACGGTTAAAACGGTACCACCACCGCCCAGATGGACGCGGCAGGCCGTCGTCCCGACAACGAGATGGTTTGTTGTCGGGATGGCGACCTGCCGCGTCCGTGTCATTAAAAAGCCTTGCCCGCCTCCGGAAGGAAACGCATGTGACCCGCTACGTTACCGTTGCCACCACCGCCGAACTGCCACCCGGCGAACGCGCCGTCGTTGAGTTGGATGGACACTATATCGCCATTTTCAATGTCGATAACCGCTACTATGCTGTCGAAGACATTTGTACGCATGACGATGGTCCGCTGGCCGACGGTGAACTATCCGGCATGGTGATCGCGTGTCCACGACATGGCGCGACATTCGATATTACGACGGGTGCAGTGCTCAGTTTTCCGGCGGTCAAGCCCGTTACCCGTTATGAGACGCGCATCGTGGGCGACGACGTGCAGATCGCGGTTTAGACGGGATCCGGGTGAATAGTGCAGGATTCACCTCACCCCCAGCCCCCTCTCCGTAATCACGGGAAGGGGGAGTCGAACCCCGGACGGTGCTGCAAGGTCACCTCATAAAGCGGTGCTTTACCCGGAATCCGGATTAAACGCCGAGGGCAGCCGATTCGGTGCTCGTCGCCACACAGGGCAGCGTCAGCGTGACCGTCGTGCCCTGGCCCAGTTCGCTGCGCAGCTCGATCGATCCGCCATGCAGTTTGACCAACCGCTGTGTGATTGTCAGCCCCAGTCCTGTCCCCTGAAACGCGCGCGTCACGCTGCCATCGACCTGCCGGAACTCCTCGAACACCGCCGCTTGTTGATCGGCGGGAATGCCGATGCCCGTATCTTCCACTTCAAAGCGAATCTGCGGTGCAGCGTTCGGAGCGGGATTGTTGAGGGGAATGGCGCGTACCGTGACGCTGCCCGTTGGCGTAAATTTCACCGCGTTCGAGAGAATGTTGACCAATATCTGACGAGCGCGCTGCTCATCGACCAGCAGCGGCGCGAGCATCTCGCCTTCGATCCGGCGCAGTGCCAGCGATTTTTCGGCGGCCAGCGGCTCGATCACGGCCATCACATTATCGAGCAGCGTTTCGACACTCACGACCACCAAATTCAGCGTCAGTTGTCCTGATTCGATGCGGCTCAAATCGATCAGATCGTCGATCAAGGAGAGCAAATGACGGCTGTTTTTCTCCACTTTTTCCAGGCGGTTAGCCTGCTTTTCAGTGATCGGGCCATAGGTACTGTCAAGGATCAATCCCGTGTAGCCAATGATCGAATTGAGGGGCGTGCGGAGTTCGTAACTCATATTTGCCAGGAATTGGTTTTTGAGTTGACTGGCGAGTTCCAGTTCGTGCCGTTTGCGGCGTAGTTCTTTGTTGAGTTCGGCGAGCGGATTGAAAAGCTGATCGTTGATCACCGCCCGACCGATCAACAATGCCGCCAACGCCAGCAGCAGCGCATTGACCGGAAGCGCGCCGAACAGCGGGCGTGCCAGGGTCGATACGAGGCCAAGACCGATCAGGGTGAGCGGTGGGATCAGCGCCCGCCCGCGTGTCGAACGCGCACCGATCGCCAACCCCAGCGCACTGAGCAGCAAACTCATCTCGATCACGGTGGCGATAACGAATAACGGCCCATAGCGCAGGCTGAAACTGCCATCGTGGTTATCGATGACGCCCACAACGGTCAGCCCGGAATGCAGTAATAGTAAATTGAGCACTTGGCAGATCGCCATCAGGATTGACAGAATCCGTTCGCGGCGGGTGATCGTGCCAATATAAGCGATGCTGAAAATCAGGGTGGCAATCAGAAACAGCCCATAACTTTCCAGCAGCACGTACCAGAACGGCTGTACCGCGACCGGAAAGAAGCCCAGAAAGCGTGCAAAAGCATTCAACACGCTGTAGAACGCCAAACATGACATCATCACTGCCAACGCGCGATTGATACGTTTTTCCGGCGCTTGCCACAGCGCGATCAACACCAGGGCAACGGCCAAGATGGCGGTCAGGCCGTTGCATATCACCACGACGATCGTTTCCAGGTTGACGCGCGTTTCCGCCAGTACGTTCGTGTGCATGGCATCCAACAACGTGACGATCATGTGTGTTGAGCCTCACCTTCGAGCGCAGCACGTATCTGTGTCAGCAGCTCCGAGCGCTGAATGGGCTTGACCAAGTAACCCGCCGCGCCCAATTCCTGCGCCGAACCGCCTTGATCCGGGCTGGAAATAACGATCACGGGGGCACGGGCGGAGCGGGGTTCAGCGCGCAGGGCTGCCATTACCTGCCAGCTATCGAGGCCGGGCATCATCACGTCCAACAGGATCACATCGGGCGTGAGTTCGCGCACGCGCCGCAATCCGGCGGAGCCGCCTTGCGCACCGTATACGCGATAGCCTTCCGACTCCAACAGCCCTTGATAGACTTCGAGCGCTTCGTGATTATCGTCGATACACAGCACCGTTGGGCCGAGTAATCCGGTACGTGGTTTGATCGGTGCCAGTTCGCCCGCCGCCACCGGAATCGTGAAATAGAAGGTCGTCCCGTTTCCCGGCACGCCATCGGAGGCCAGCCAGATGCGCCCACCGTGCATCTGTACCAAATGACGCGCGATCGCCAGTCCGAGTCCGGTACTCTCGTTGGCGGAGTCATCGGCGGGACGGATCGCATCGGCAGAACTGAACATCTCGAAAATAGCGATTTGGCGTTCTTCCGAAATTCCGATTCCGGTATCGGCGACGCTGATCAGCACGATGCCGTGATCGCGGGTCGCCCGCACCGTGACACCACCGGTCGGCGTAAACTTGACCGCGTTGGTCAATAAGTTGCTCAAGATTTGATCGAGGCGTGGCGCATCCGCAAAGACGGGCGGCAGATCGGAATCGCAGGTCGCGCTCAGGCTCAAACCTTTGGCGCTGGCTTGGGCGCGTACCGCATCGAGCGCGACGCCGAAAGTGTTGGTGAGGTTGAGCGGTTCGCGGAACAGCTTCATGTGTCCGGCCTCGATCTTGCTCAAGTCGAGCACATCATTGATCAGCGCCAAAAGCTGGCGCCCGTTACGTCCGATCTTATCCAGCCGATCGGCTTGTTTGGCGGTCAGGGGTCCATATAAACCACTGCTGACCAGATCGGTGTAACCGATCACCGAATTAAGTGGCGTGCGCAGTTCGTGGCTCATATTCGCCAAGAATTGGCTCTTGAGTTGGGTGGCTTGCGCAAGTTCGTCGTTGGTGGCGGCTAACTGGCGATTCAGTTTATGCAGCGGGCGGGTGACGTGTTCACGGATCACCAACTGCCCGGCCACCAGTGCAATGATCAGCAGCGCAGTCGCGTTGATCGGATACGACTCTAGCGCAGGCACCGCCGACAGGACGACGGCGATCGGCTGTAGCACGCTGATCGGCCATAGCGTTTGCGCGCGCCGCGTGCGCGTGCGGGACAGTGCTCCAATGGTAAGCAGCGGGATCGTGGTCAGCATGAACAAGACGACGTTGCCGAGCGCCGTCAGACCGTAGTGAATGGCGTGATCGGCGGGTTCTGTGATGTCCGTGAAGACGTGACCCAGCCACATCAGGCTCGTAAACAACACAAAAAATACGAGTCCGATCGCCCCCAGCGGTCGCCGCCATTCGCGCCGCACTCGTGCAAAATTCAGCTCGAAAACAAACAGCGACAAGACCGTTCCGGCGTAAAACGTCGTGGATAGGTAGAGCACGCTCTCGGCGGATAGGTGCAACAGATAGTTGAACCGAAAAAGGAAATTGCTCCCCGTATTCGCCAGGAAAAATAACATTGTCAACGCGAAGTATTGATTTGAGCGACGCCGCCAGTCTTGCCACATGACCAGCATCGCCAATGCCGCCGCGAACACCGCCGCCGTCCCAGTCATCAACAGCGTGAGGATCATTGGAACTGTGGAGTCCATGCAAATGCCCCGTCTATGCCCCGTCACGCTAAGTGTAGCCGATCTAGGAGAGGTGTGCCTAATGGTGACGCTCATGGGGGTGCATTCAAGTTTGGGGGCAGATCATAGAACCCCTCTATCCCCCCAGCCCTTTCCCCCACGCAAGCGGGGGGAAAGGGGAGTCACCCCCGACCACTGACCGACCTCGCCACGTCCTTCAGCCGACGGGTACTACCGAGCGGTTCACCGAGGCGTCTGCTCCCTTTCCCACCGCCTGCGTGGGGGAAAGGGCTGGGGATAGAGGGGTTTGTCCATTCCCGAATCTCGCCCCCAACGTTGAATGCACTTGGAGATACTTCGGCGCTTGTGAATAATGGCGCGAAATGCTAAAATTCCAACGTTCTTAATTTCACAACATGGGCGCGATCGAGCTGGCTGGCTCACTGCGCATAGGGTGGCTCGTTGACGACGCGCTTCTGGGCAATTGCGGATACTCATCTGTCGTTTGGACGGCCAAAAGATATGGCCCGTTTCGGCGAGCGCTGGGTCGATCATCCCGCCCGCATCGAAGCCGCCTGGCGCGCACGAATCGCCCCGGAGGATGTGATACTCCTGCCCGGCGACGTGTCGTGGGCGCATACCTACCCTAAACTCATGCTCGATCTGGCGTGGCTGTCGGCGCTGCCCGGACGCAAGGTGCTGCTGCGCGGCAACCATGATCACTGGTGGAAAAACATCGACGCCGTGCGTAAGATTCTGACGCCGCTCGGCTTCTATGCGCTGGAAGGTGACAGCTTGACGTTCGATGGCGTGACGATCTGCGGCGCAATGGGACATATCGCACCCGCCGATCCGTATTACGTCGAAGACCCCAAGAAGGATCGCTTTCACCGCGAATTGACGCGCCTGGAGCTTGCACTCGAACATGGCGCGGCAGCACGTTTGCCCGGCGCGCCGCTGCTGTTGATGATGCACTATCCGCCGTTTACTTCGGAAGGCAAACTCACCGCGTTCGTCGATCTGATTACGCGCTACCAACCCACGCTGTGTATCTATGGTCACTTGCACCGCTCCGCCGAATGGCTGGTGGCAACGAATGGCGAATACGAAGGCGTGACCTATCAGTTGCTGGCCGCCGATTTTATCGAGATGACGCCGCAGTTGCTCTGGACAACGGACATAGCTGCCATCACCGAATCTGTTGAAACCGAGGAAAAAACCTGACATGGGATTGGCATATTTCCGCATCGCAGTCGATCAATGGGAAACGCTGAAAGCACTGATCGCCCGCCACGAAGCTGATTTGGTCGGGCCTCGCGCACGCGGCTACTGGTTCGATCGCCCCGATGACTATGATTACAACGGCGTGCAGCAGGTCGCCCAGCAGCTTTTTGAGGCGGGCGAGTCGGGCGCGCGCGATCGGCTGGAACTGAGCGAAAACGAGGCGCACAGCCTGTCACTGCTCGATCTGGAACTCCCCGGCGACGGCCTGGAACTCGCGCCGGCACTGTTTATGTCGAGCGCGGTGCCCGCCACCATCCAACGCCAGTTGAAAATCGCTCGTCGCAAACTGGGCACATCACCCGAAGTGGCGATCAGCCGGATCAGCGTGCCAGACCGTGATCCGCGTTTCGCGGGCTATTTGCAAAAGCAAGTGCGTCACTTGAGCGTGGCGCTGCCAAAAGTGTGGCATTTCTACGAGGTGGCTGCCGAAGCGGGCGAGGCGGTGTTGGTGGTCGATTTGCGCGCGCGCGATCTGGAAATTCCCGAAGCGATCGAACTGACGGCGAATTGAAGCTCCTCACCCTGCGGGCTATCCATTACCCACACTCGCAGATGCCGGATTCACCTCACCCCCCGCCCCTCTCCGTCCTCACGGAGAGGGGTGCAGGACTCGACTCAGCCTCGATCTTTGGCGGATGTGGTGTGGTTTGACGCCCCCTCGCTGTGGTGACGGAGAGGGGGTTGGGGGTGAGGTTCTTCAATGCGTGGTGTTTAATTGGTTTCACCATAAGTGGCTTGCCGCGTCCGCTAATGAATCGCAGCCCTATCTGGATCATCCCAAAAGAAGGTAAATTGTGCTCAATGATTTCATGAATCGGCGTCATCGTGAAGAAGAAGTCAAGTCGGAAGGGCGTCTGCCGCCCGGTCAATCGCTGACCCAGAAGTTTCCGGTGCTGCACTATGGCCCGATCCCGCCGTTCAACGCGGCCACCTGGAGTCTCGAAGTGCGGGGTTTAGTCGAGCAGCCTGTGACCTGGAAATGGGCAGAATTCAACCAACTGCCGCGCCGCGATATCGAAATGGATATTCACTGCGTGACGCGCTGGAGCAAGTTCAATACCCATTGGAACGGTGTTCATCTGAAGGATTTGCTCGATCAGGGCATCATCAAGCTGAAGCCGGAAGCGAAATATTGCATCCAGCATTGCGAATATGGCTTCACGGTCAATCTGGACGTGCAGTCAATGCTCGATCAGAACTTTATGTTTGCCACGCACTTCGATGGCAAACCGCTTGAACCTGATCACGGCTATCCGCTGCGCGGGGTGATCGGGGCGATTCCAGGACGGCACGCGCCTTCCGATCGGTATTTGTGGAAGGGTGGCAAGTGGTTACGCGCGCTCGAATTCGTAGCCGAGGATCATCCGGGCTTCTGGGAACAGGCTGGTTACTCGATGACGGCGGGCATTTGGGACGAGGAACGCTTCGCCCGGCGTGGCTGGTAAATAATTTTTAGCATAAATTGAGATTCATTGAGATGGCTATTCTATCTCAATGAATCTTAATACTTGATGCAGTGTGCGACTCTCAAAACCACTCAATAATTGATTGTGACAAAGTTCCTCAATGGGATTGGTGTCACAAAGGTATTGCAAGTTGTTAAAATTTGGAATATGATTGTTATCAAGAGATTAGAAAAAGTAACAAATAACCTTTTTCCACACTTAGATTTCCCGCCCAATATGGCGGGTTTTTCTTTTTATAGACATTAAGCACTGTTAACCCTTATCACAAAAGCATCACGGAATTGTTAAAATTCCGGGCGGGCGAACTTTGTGGTGCGCCTCAACTAATCGATTGCGCCTTAATGGTGCAGCCATTCGACTGCCACTTCGCAGCCGCGTTGGCTGAGATACACGCCTTGCGACTTGGTTGAGTGAAAATACATATCCACCACGTGCTCGTGAATCGTCGCGGACCGGAAATCGCGCGCGGCGAGGAAGCCATCTCGTGGAACAGCGGCTGGCGACCGTTCTAGCCGCCAGCGACACATTCCGAATTTTTGTCATTTGTATTCGCTCGAATGGCGAGGAAGCTGAAACAATTTCTGAGCACTATTTTGTCGTATCCTGAAGGCTTTGCGCAACTGCCTGAATATCCGCCAGACAACCCGCTGGAATCTTTGCTGAAGACGTGTTGGTCGCGTCAATGAACTGTGCCATCGTTTTTTGATTCAGGCTGGCAACGAGCGACTGCTGTGTTGACGTATCGCTGACACAGCGCGTCACAATCGCTTGCAGATCGGTTTTAGTCAAGGGGGGTACAACAATTTTGAGAGCCTGCGCAGGCTGCACCGTGTCCGAAACTACATCCGCTGCATAAGCGATCCGTCCGCCAAATGGACTCCAGGCTGCCGAATTGACCAACTGATTGGATTGATATTCAGCCAGCATTTTGCCGCTCCCCGCATCCCACACGCGCGCCGTGTTATCGTAACCTCCGCTGACTAATTTCTTTCCGTCGGGACTCCATTCCACGCTAACTGCGAGCTGCGTATGTCCTTTCAATTCCGTCAGCAATGAGCCTGTTTTCGAGTCCCAAATTTGTATCGTACTAATCGTTTGCGTCGAGAATTCGGCAACTGCAATTTGGCTACCATCGGGACTCCACGCCACATAATCGCCTTGTTGTGGCAGGGTGATCACCTTAGCAAGTACACCTTTCCCGACATCCCAGAATTTGAGGTAGGACGGTCCAGTGATTGCCAGCAGGCTACCGTCAGGACTCCACGCGATTCCGTACCCATCACCCGTCGTGATATAGCGATCAGGCTTGTTGTTCGAGATCGTCCAGATCGCTACGTAACCCGGACCGTTAGAAATTCCGGCTAATTGCGTGCCATCAGGACTCCAAGTAATCGAATTTTCACCACTGTCATGTGCATGATCTTGCGCTTTAACAAGGCCAGTTTGTGGATCCCATATCTTCAGCATTCCCTTGAAATCGCCGCTTGCGATCGTTTTCCCATCGGGACTCCACCGCAACGCCGAAACAGTGGAGTCATTGGCAAATCGCTGCAACAGGTGTCCGCGTGTATCAAAGATAATGATTTCACCCTTGTATGTGCCAAAGGCGATTTGCGTGCCGTCGGGACTCCAAGCGATGGCATCCACCAAACCAGTTGGTTGAAAACGATCGGCCTTTGCGGCTTGCCCACCCATTTGCGTTAGCAAAAATAGGCCAACACAGATGCGGATGATTTTCTTCATCGTCTATCCCTTAATTCCATGCTTGAGCGTTAAAAATGGAGGTCATAGTACCATTCATCCAACTTCGGCGCGCATCGCCAGCAGTTCCTGTTGTTGATAACGGCGGCAATAAAGCGTTTTCCTGGCAACCAGAAGCGCGATTACAGGCACCACTTGCGTCTTTATCTGCAGGTTTCCAGGTCACATTTTTGAAGGCATCATAAACCCAGTTGAGAAACATATCGGCAGCGGTTTCTTGGAACTTATCCTGCCCTGCCGAATAAGGCGCTGGATGCTGTTGAAAATTCGTAAAGATAGGGGTAATTGGATCACCCATGTTGTCATCGTTATTTTGATAGGTTGAACCTGGTCCACTTCCCCATCCACGCTCCCCCCGTCGCCACTCTGTGCCATGACCAAGAATTAAAACACTACCCATAACAACGCTATTGTTGGTTCCATTCCGATTATCCATGATTGCGCTTGTGTTGTTTTGCGTATCTGACACGTAAAGGGACAGCATTTTCTGGTTGCCCACCGCACTTTGATTGTCAAATACATGGCCGAACTCGTGCACAATCGTATATTGGCTAAAATTAACGATGTTGCCGTAGCATGTGATGGTTTTTGTGCCGTTATTTGTTTCGCAATAACCGTTGTGCTGGTTGCTTCGAGTTAGGGTCAGCGGGGCTGTCTTATTTTCAGTTCTCATGATTCGCTTGAACTGAACGTTGTTGAGGTCCGAGGCGCGCGGTGAATTCATGCTTTGCAACAACCGGGCGAAAGCCGTGCCAGTATCTTGTGCTGCCTGCAAGATCAATTGCGCTTCGGCATTCGTCCAGGATTGACCTTTTGAATCCAACACAATGCCATATTGCAAGAGCTGCTGACGGAGCAGTTCATCGATAGGGCTGACCGAAAAATTCGGTGGCAAAAAGGTCGGCGTTACGGTTGGAAGCAATCCACAATTGCCACTTACAAGGCTTGTCAGACCATTTCCCGCATAAAACCAATACCAGTTGTTGTTATAGCGCACCAAACTGTAGTTGGTCCCAATATAATGTTTATAGACTCCCAATTGCGTGCCATTCGGAATAGTCACCCATAAATTGGTGGGTGCTATGGGGGTGGGAAGCGGTGCGCCAGGTGGCGTAACGACTGCAAGCCCGGCTGATAATGGTGCAGTCGCATCACTGATCTGAGTAAAGGCATAAACATTTGCGTTCAGTCTAACGCTGCAAACAGGTGACAATTGCCACCGACCTGCGAGAGGATACAGGTGGGTATTGCCGGGGCCAAAGTCCAACAATAAATCCCAAGCCCCACTTGTAAAGTTAGTTTTGAGTTCAAAGCGCGAATTGTTCGTTCCGGCCCCACCCAGATAATAACTCCCTATATTATCGTGACCGCTGCCGTTCCAATCGCCCGACACATCTCCATGCTCGGTTGCCTGAAAATTGGGAGGTGGTCCCGTTATATCGTGATTAAAAGACAGGGAACAATAGTTGCAATCTTGTTGATCTGAAAGTAAAAATTCATCACCTGGGATGCCATCGTACGTTTCGACTGCCACCGTATCGATCAGGTCACCGTTCCAATCACCTGTGATGACACTCCCAATGTTCGGGAGGCCAAACACCATCGTGTAATCTGCATAGCCGGCACTCAAACTATTTCGAAGATAAAGGACATCATTGGAGTCATTAAAAAAACGTAACTGCTCAGGGGGAGAGGCAGGGCGGGAAAAAGGGATGACCTTGGAGGGCGCGGGTGAGCGCTTCGAGAGCGGAGAGGCCGTTTTTGCGGGCAGTGGACAGGTAGCCACGCAGGGTGCAAAAAGCTTGAGCACCGGA
>JBBRMW010000127.1:0-16531 GCA_038230635.1 Aggregatilineales bacterium
ACCCCTCTATCCCCCCACCCCTTATCCCCCACGCAGGCGGGGGGAAAGGGGAGTCACAGCCGACCGCTGACCGCGATTGCCAGGCGGCTCTCAGCCGCTGGGTGCGCCCCAGCGATCGCCGGCGCTTCGGCTCCCTTTCCCACCGCCTGCGTGGGGGAAAGGGCTGGGGATAGAGGGGTTTGTCCATTCCCGAATCTCGCCCCCAACGTTGAATGCACCCGCCAGCCGCCATTCATACCATATCCGCCGTCGGGAGGCTGCGATTCGGCGCGCCTCGGATCGCACCCCGCAGCGAGTCGCGGTCATCCCAGGGGTATTCGACTGTCCCAAAACACATGCTCTGCTCGTGACCTTTGCCGAGCGCGATCACAAGGTCGCCGGGGCGTGCCAACGAGCAGCCAAACGCCAACGCTTGCCCGCGATCAGGTACGCGCCAGAAAGTGTGCTTCTCGATGCCGCCGTGCGCGGTCGCCGATTCCGCCATCGTCGCCAGGATCGCATCCAATGACTCGGTGCGCGGGTCTTCGGCGGTGAACACGCTCACATCCGCCAGATCGATGCTGGCTTCGGCCATCAATTGACGCTTTTCCCGATCGCGCAAGCCCGCACAGCCAAAAACCGCGATCAGCCGTTTATCGGCGGGAATCAATGTGCGCGCGGCGGTCAAGGCCCGGCGGAGTGCATTGGGCGTGTGGGCAAAATCGACGATCGCAAGATAATCTTGCCCGGCGTCGATCCGCTCCATGCGACCGGGGATCGGCGGCAGCGCGTCCAGCCCAGCTTGCAGGGTCGCGTTGAAGGCGCGCCAATCGCCCGTCGGCAGGACGGACATGGCCGCACCCACCGCCGCCAGGATATTCTGCACGTTGAAATCGCCGACCAGCCGCGTCGAGAGTGTGAGCGGGGCATGTTTGCGCCCCGTGTATACGGCTTCAATCGTGGTCTGATTGGGCGCGTGCGCGATCGTGAGGGTGTGCAAAGTCGATTTGTGCTGCGGCGACTCGGCGGCCACCGAAAAATAGGTCGTTTGTCGGTCGGGTACGAAATCCGCGAAATAGGTGGCGTTCGGATCGTCGGCATTGAGCACAAATACCTTCTGTCGATCGAACCGGGCTTTGCGACGCGCACCCGCCGTCAAGCGGAACAGTTCTGCTTTGGCATCGCGGTACGCCTCGAATGAGCCATGAAAATCGAGGTGCTCGTGAGTGACGTTCGTGAGCACGGCCACATCATACTCGACGCCGCGCACCCGACCCTGGGCCAAGCCGTGACTGGTCGTTTCGAGGATGCAGTGCGTTGAGCCAGCCTTGACCATTCGCCGCAAATATTCCTGAATAACGGGCGCACTGGGCGTGGTGACGTGCAGACCCGTCGGCAGTTCGTCGTCGCCGATCACCGCGCTCACGGTGCTGATCATGCCGACGGCCAGTCCCGCCGCTTTTAGGATACTGTACAGGATATTCGTCGTCGTCGTTTTGCCGTCCGTGCCCGTCACGCCGATCACGATCAGATCGCGCGAGGGATAGCCGTAATAGGCGGCGGCGAGCCAGCCAAGCACAGACTGGGCGCTCGCCACCTGAACATACGGCACGGCGCAGGCCACAGCCTTCGGTGATCGCTCTCCGATCACGGCGACCGCGCCGCGACCGACCGCGCTCCCGATCCGATCGTGACCGTCGCTGCTCGATCCCTTGCGTGCGACAAAGACTCCTCCAGACGCGATCAGCCGATCGTCTTCAGTGACAGGCGCGCCAATTTCGGGATCGGCATTGGGGCGCGACAGGATCGCACCCTTCGCGTGCCCGGCGGTCAGCGATTCGAGCAGATCAGACAGGTGCATCAGCTATGCAATGCCCGCGTGACGGCGGTTTCGGCGTGAATGGCTGTCGTATCGAACAGGCGAAATGGCGTATGCTCTGGCTTGACCAGCAGCGCAATCTCGGTGCAGCCCAGGATGATCGCTTCCGCGCCGCGTGCCGCCAGATCGTCAATGATGCGCAGATATTCGATACGCGAGGCATCCTCGATCTTGCCGAGGCACAATTCGTCATAGATTACACTGTGAACGATGGCGCGATCGGCCATGTTGGGAATCAGCACTTCGAGGCCATATTGTTCGGTCAGCTTGCGCGTATAGAAGTCGTGCTCCATCACGTAGCGCGTGCCCAACAAGCCAACACGCCGGACGCCCGCCGCACAAACTTTTTTGGCGGTGGCATCGACGACGTGGATCAACGGGATCGGAATCGCGGCTTGAACGGCTGGCGCGACCTTGTGCATCGTGTTGGCGCAGATCAGCAGAAAGTCCGCACCACCGCGCACCAGCCGATCCGCCGCTTCAAGCATCAGTGTCGTGGCCGCGTCCCATTCCCCGTCCACTTGCATCCGTTCCAACTCGGCGAAATCAATGCTGTACAGGAGCAGTTTAGCGGAGTGCTGGCCGCCCAGTTCGGCGCGGACCGCCTCATTGATCAGGCGGTAGTATTCGGCGGACGATTCCCAACTCATGCCGCCGATCAATCCGATTGTTTTGATGGTATTTTGCCTTTCAGATAATTTGCGGATGCCAAGTTTCCGGACTCATACATCTTCTGCAACATGATCACGTCTAGCCGCCGCCCGAACTTGAGGCCGACTTCGCGCATCACGCCGATCCGCTCGAAGCCCGCCGATGCGTGCAGCCGTTCGCTGGCGGCGTTCCCAGCCACAACGCGCGCGATCAACGTGTGGAGTTTAGCTTCCGCGCCCGCTGCCACGATCGCCGCCATCAACTGCGATCCGATGCGCGCGCCGCGCCGCGCTTCATCGACATAGATCGAAAGTTCGCCTGTGTCATCATACGCGCAACGATCCGACCACTCACTGATCGACACCCAGCCAACGACCGCCCCGTCCATTTCAGCGACCAGCAGCGGATGCCGCCCACCATGTGAAGCATACCACGCGCGGCGCTCGTCGACCGACTTCGGATCGGTGTCGAAGGTGGCCGTTGTGCGCAGCACCGCCTGATTGTAGATGTCGGTCATGGCGAGCAGATCGTCCAGCACCGCCGCCCGAATCGTGATCGTTGCCGTCATCTCCCACCGCCTCCCGCTAACTTCGCCTCCAAATTGGCTTTGACCGTCGGCCACTCGGAATCGAGGATACTGAAAAAGACCGAATGGCGATAGCGTCCGCTTTGCGTGATCAGATGATTACGAAGGATACCCTCTTGAGTTGCGCCGATCCGCAAAATGGCGGCGCGCGACTTCTCATTGAGCGAATCCGTCTTGAGTTGGACGCGGATGCAGTCGAGAACCTCGAAAGCGTGGCGCAGCATCAGATATTTGGCCTCGGTGTTGATGGCGGTGCGCTGCCAACGCGGATTGATCCAGGTCGAGCCGATCTCCAGGCCGCGATGGGCGCGTTCGATATTCATGAAACGGGTGCTGCCGATCACCGTGCCGGATGCGCGCTCGATAGTGGCGAAGGGCTGCGATTTGCCCGCTGCTTGTTCGCCCAGCGCCTTTTCGACGTAGGCGCGCATGTCAGCCAGCGAGCGAACGGCAGTCGGCGTCCAGCGCCAGATTGATTCGTCCTGGCCGATCGCCCACAGCGGCTCGCAGTGTGCCAGCGTGAGCGGCTCCAAGCGAACGAATTGCCCTTCCAGGGTCACGGGTTGCATGGTCATTTTGTCTCGATTCTTGCTTTCAATTAGCCGCTGTAATTGAGATTGATACCAGATGATACAAGCAAATACACAAAGCACATCGACATTGCAACGAAGGTGACTGTCATTGCCACAAGCGTCAGAAGGATCGACATCGACATGCGCACGACCAGCCATCGAAATATGGGCAGATTGATGGTGTCGAACAGCCACCTAAAAAAGGACGCACTCACAACAATGCTCATCAAATAGCAAATAGGATAACCAATATAAGCGATAAATATCGATAAATCGGGCGAAACGCCAATCAACATGAGCGATACTAAATTGATCAGAACAAAAAGCCCCAGGTCAATTTTGAACAGCCGCCCATGCAAAGAGGGTTGCGATCCGCGCTTTCGCTTAGTTTTTGGCACATTTTTTTGTGCCGTTTCCACAGCGTGCTGATCAACGGTTAGTTCGCCGTCGTCGGCGAGCCGTATGGAACGGCTGCGTTTTGCTTCTTGTAATTCGGACGGCATAGGTGTTCCTCATCCCGATTCTCAATTAGGGCGTGTCTGCAAACCCCTCTATCCCCTGGCCCCTTTCCCCCATGCAGGCGGGGGGAAAGGGGAGTCAAGCCCTTCGCCCCTCCTGCGTGGGAGAGGGGTTGGGGAGAGGGGTCAGCCGCCCAAACACGTTGCAGACACACCCTAGTCCGAACCAAAGAAGGCGAAGGCCAGAATCGCCCACGAAAAGTACATGACGGCGGCTGTGAAGAGCATCACGACAGTCAGAATTGTCGTAACGATCACGAAGCGGATCACAATTTCAAGTGCCGAGCGTTCAGTTATCCTATCCAAATTGAAGCGCCGCACCAGATAACGCCCGGTCGTCACAAAGATCACCCCGAAGCAAAACAGATAGGCGACGATGATCACTGGGGATTGATCGGCGTTGGTGATGTGGTTTTTGACGACGTTTGTGAAAATCACAAGGTAAACCACGATGAACAACCCGACCGCCATCCCCAGCGGCCACAGCGCGGTATATCGCGGTGCCCGCGCTTTTGCCCGTCTGGCCTTTTCCGCGAGCATTGCATCCAGCACCAGAACGGGCTGACCGACGGGCAATTCGCCATCATCGGCCAATAAGGGAGGACGTTTGGCTTCCTGATTTTGCGGACTCGTCGCCATCGGCCACCCCTTTTATGCGAACGTTTAGCGCGGCACTCTCCGGAAAAAGACGCGGTACGAGACGGTGATGCTCGTGCCCGTCTCCTTATCCGTACACGGCGAGGCCTTCAAATCCTCGGAGCGTTCGGCGTTGTTCGCCAGCGTGACCGTGTACGTTTCGCCCGCCTCCATCGTAAAATCGGCATAACCATCGTCAATTTCGGGCTTCAAACCCGTGAAGAATCGATCGGTGCCGTTTGCGCCGCTGACGTGAACTTCGATGCCAGGGATGCCGTTCGCGCTCGCGTCCTGCACATAGACCCCGATTAGCCCAGGCGCTTTGGCCGAACAATACGGCTCGTAGCGCACCACCTGGAATTTTCCGGCGGCAGGGGTCGCTGTCGCGCTGCCTTCGGTCGCGCCGGGTGTGATCGTCGCACCGGGCGGCAATGTTGGGGTTTTGGTCGGCGGCGGCGGCAGCGTCTTGGTCGGCGCGATCACGGTGATGGTTGGCGCGGGCGTCGGCGAATTGAGGCTGATCAGGTCGGCGGCACAGCTTGCTTTACCCTGCCCTGCCGCCAAATTGACCATGCTCCGAATGGCGATCAATCCGCTCTGGCTCTGTGCATAACTGCTGCGCGCCAGTTCGCAGGCGGTATCGGCGACGACCTGAAAGGTCCGATCACTAAGGTGCAGCGCGTTCAGGCGGTTGGCCGCGCCCACGATGTCGCCATCGCGCGCCCAGGCCAGACTCGCCGCGATGATCCAGTTCGTGCGTCCGTCGTGATTAAGTTGCCAGGGCGAAACATCGGTGCCCACAACCGGGTTGATATTCCAGCCGTAGTTCAAGCCCACGATGATCCCGATCAACGCGCCCAGCAGCCCACCGATGATCAAAAAGCGGCTCGGCAGTTTAACATTCGCGGATTCGCGTCGTCGCTGGCTCATGATCGACTCACGGCGCGCTCGGCGGTGGCGTGGGCGCCGTCCCCAAAAAGCCCTGCATGGGTGGTGTCAGCACACCGAGCGCGCCCGCGAGCGCTACTAAATGGCGAATATCCGATTCGCGCCCCGTTCCGCTGGTGGAGATGAAGCGCTCGGTCACGTCGCGGACATACGGCGGCGCATCGATCACGCCGATCGCGGCCAAACGTCGGATCGCCTCGTTGGCGTCACCATCGAGTTCATAGCCCTCGGCGATCATGATCGTATAGCGCTCTTTGTCGGCGGGCGCGAGGGATCGCATCGGGCTGTCGATGGTCTGCACGGGGAATTGCACCCAGGCCAAATAAACGCCGACCGCCATGCCGATCAGTGCGCCAATCACCAGAGAAGTTAAAAAGCGTCGCATAGGCGCTTATTGTACCCTACCCGCGCGCCCTCAACACGGAACAGATGAACGAGCGTGCTGGGGTTAACGGGAGTGGTTTTTCCTTATTGCCACTTGCCGACCACCGATATATCGCCCGCCGTGCGTCAACGTGCATAGCCAGACAGCGCCCAACCAGCGGCGTATCATAGGCGTGAAGCTAAGGAACGGCGGCGGTCATTGTCGGGTTTTGTGAAATCTAGTGGACGGACGAGGCAGTTGACGGACGAGGCAGGCCTTGTCCCTACCCCAGACGCCGTTTTTGTAGGGACGAGGCCTGCCTCGTCCATTTCACAATGATGACGCCTCGCACACCGTGCCCGCCCCCTTTTTTGTCCGTCTATTTACCGCCCCTTCTGCGGTTGTAGTGCTAAGATTGGAACAAGATTGTGAGGCATTCCCGCGCCTGGGTAGGATTGCCTGAACCGAATACACCCTTATAATATGGTAAGTCTTACATCGAGGTACACTTTGCAGCCGTTTATCGTCGTTCCACCCGCCCACTTCGCGGCATTTCATCAGGCATTCAACGGTGAGGATAAAGGAGCATGGGAGGTCTGTACGCAGTGCGGTGGCCGATGCGAACTTCACAAGATCGGCTCGTTGATGCCCGGTGAGAAGGAATTCATCGCGGGGAAACTGTCACTCGCCGTCGATACGTTCGCGGCACACTATCTCGATCAGATCGTCACGCAGTACGGCGTCGTCGATGTGCTCAAGTTGAAGCCGGGCTGCCCCTTTTTGGACGATTGCTTTCATTGTACGCTGGCACATGGCTTGGTGAAGCCGGTGCTGTGCGAAATCTATCCGGTCGTCTTTGAAGTCCGTGAACGGGTGTTGGCTGATGGAACTCCCGCGCCCTTCATCGAATTTTCGATCGACACGATCGACTGCCCGATGATGCACCTCGATTTCACGTGGGGCGGCAGGCGCGTCCAAAATCCGCAATGGACAGCCCATCGCAGTCATTTTCAGACGCGCGGTGTCGAACTATTGCAGGCGGTTGCTGCGCCCGTGAACTGGTATCAAGCAGTCGCCGAATTCGACAGCGAGAATTTTGATTACCAGCAATTAGAGCGTGTGCGCGGCGTTCCCACGAATCAATGCGCCACGCTCACGCTCGACCAACTCATGTCGTGTCGCATCGGTCACGATTTGTGAAAACCCTCGCTATGGGCAGGGATTTTCAACGAGACGGACGTGGCAAGCCGTCGTCCCTACAAGAACGGCGTCTTTCGTAGGGACGACGGCTTGCCGCGTCCGCTGTTTATCCCCAATTGAAAATACATCCTTTTAGACGATGGGGCTTCAGCGCCACGCCCCAAATCGCCAGATGCCGCCCGTCATCGTGCCAAGCACCTTTGTATCGAGGATCGACTCTGGCGCGATCATCGTGAGATCGCGGTCGAGCACGGTCAGATCGGCCAGATAGCCGGGCGCGATCCGTCCGAGTCGATCGTCCATGCCCGCCGCATACGCCGCGCCCTCGGTATAGCCCCGCAGCGCCTCATCGATCGTGAGCCGTGCCGCCGGATACCAACCCTCGACTCCCGGCGATCCGTCGGGGCGCTGGCGAGTCACGGCGGCATAGATGCCTTTGAGCGGCTCGAACGGCTCGACGGGCGAATCCGAGCCGAACGCGACGCGCGCACCCTGATCGATTTGCAGGCGCGCATTGTAGCTGTAGCGGATGCGCTCCGGCGGCGACCAATAGCGATCGGCCATCTGGTAATCGGCGGTGGCGTGGATCGGCTGCATCGAGGCGATCACATCGAGCGCAGCCAGCCGTCCGGCGTCGGCGGGATGGATTATCTGCACATGCTCGATGCGATGGCGGCGCGATCCGCGTGGGATGCCTTGCGCGGCTTCCAGGTGGCGCGTTTCGGCGTACACATCGAGCACGTCATGCACCGCGCGATCACCGATGGCGTGGATGGTCGATGGTAGCCCAGCCAACGTCGCCGCCGTGACCAGTTCGATCATCTCCTCTTTGTCGGTCACGACTATCCCGCGATTGTTCGGGTTCGCCGGATCATTGGCATACGGATCGATCATCGCCGCCGTCAGCGAGCCGAGCGCCCCATCCGCGAACAGCTTCAGGCCGCCGATACGCAGCCAATCATCGCCGAAACCGAAGCGGACTCGCAGACCGATCGCGTGGGCAATGAAGGCACGGTTGATGTTTTTGAGGACCCGCAGTCCGAGCAGTCCGTCCGTGTGCAAGATTTGCAACGCCTCGAATGCGCTCTGATCGTCGAAATCGTGAATGCCCGTCAGTCCCGCTGCCCAGGCGCGTGTCTGCGCTTCGAGCATTTGCTCTGCCAGCATCCCCGGCGTCGGCGTGGGAATCTGATCGGCGATACGACCAATCGCAGTCTCGAACAAAATACCCGTCGCGTGCCCCGCCGCGTCACGCTGAATCGAGCCGCCGACCGGATCAGGCGTGCTGTCCGTGATTCCGGCCAAAGTCAGCGCGGCGCTGTTGACCCAGGCGGCGTGACCACTACGTGCGCTCAGAAATACGGGATGGCGCGGCGCGATCACATCCAAATCGGCAGCCGTCGGGAACGCTCCGCCCGGCCATGCTGCTTGTGCCCAGCCGCGCCCGATTAGCCACGAATCGGGTTCGGCACGCGCGGCAGCTTCGGCAACGAGTCGGATCGCCGCGCCTTTATCGGGCAGATCGACCAGATCGATCTGGTGGAGGGCGCGCGCCGTGCCTTCCCAATGGATGTGCGCATCGACCAAGCCGGGGATGATCAGGGCGCCGCCCATATTATCGATGCGCGTTCCAGCATTCGCCCGCTCGCGCAGTTCCGCGCCGCCGACGGCCACGATTCGATCGCGGTAAAGGGCGATCGCGGTGGCGCGTGGCTGCGTCGGATCGAGCGTATAGACGTTGGCGTTAACCAGCAGGCGATCGATCATGGCAGTGCTCCTAGAATTCGTGAATGTGTGAGCATTTTAGCACGGTTGGCCGAGAAAAAAGCCTTCAGCCCCGCGCATTTGCGAAGTCCGTTTACCCCACCCCCAACCCCCTACCCCACTGACGTGGAGAGGGGGCAAAGACGGTGTTTCCCCCTCTACCTGCGGGAGAGGGGGTAGGGGGTGAGGGCTTTCCAAACAAGTTTTTTTAGCTCACATCTGCCCAAAACAGCCGCGCACAACACCCTCCCGCGCTATACTCAACATGCCGAATACTCGGCTCCGTTGGAGTGATCGACGATGACTCTTCCTGCGTTTGTCCCGCCGAAGTTCGGTGCCGTTTTCATCAGCTATGCCCGCGCCGATGCCGAGGATTTCGCCAAATGGTTGCACGATCATCTGATGAGCGAGGATATTGAGACGTGGCTCGATAAGCGCAATATTGCGGCAGGCGTGCGCTTCGATGCGTCGATCGAAGATGCGATCAAGGCGTGCGGATTGTTCGTGCTGATCGTATCGCCAGGGAGCGCCGCCTCGGATTATTGCAAGCTCGAATTCGAGTGTGCCACCCAATATAACAAGCCGCTCGCTCCGATCATGTTTATTACGGCGAGTCCGGCGTATCTGGACGACAAGATCAATTACATCGCCCACGACGCGGCCAAAGAACATGTCACGCTCGCCCAACTGCGAATCAAGATCAGGGAAACACGCGCCACCACCGCGACGTTGACAAAACCCGCCGCCGCTCCCATCAGCGGGCGGACGCGCAAACCGAATACGTATCCACCCAAATCGATCGGCGATTTCCGCGATCGGGAGAAGCCGCGTGCGGATATTCAGAATTACCTACGGAGCGGGGCACTGCTGATCAGCATCTATGGGCAGGGGGGAGTGGGCAAAACGGCGTTAGCGGTCGAAGTGCTGACCGAACTCGAAGCCGCCGATCCGCCGCCCGATCTGATCGTGGCGCTGCGGGAGACGCGCGCCGATTCGCTCACGCTGGCCGATCGCGGGATCAGCGTCGAGAAGATTTTCCTGGACAGCGGGCGGGCGCTGGGCGGCGAAGATCGCGCGCAGATCGAGGCGATCTGGACATCGCGCGCTGAACTGGCGCAGAAATGCGCGGCTTTCGCGCAGGTGTTGGGCGGGCGGCGGTGCATCGTGCTGATCGACAACCTGGAAACGCTGCAAGACCCGGCGACAGGCAAGCTGATTGATGCGGAGTTGGTCGCGTTTTTGGAGGCGATGCTCCCGCTCGGCGCGAATTTCCAGGTGCTTTTGACCAGCCGCGAACGAGTCGCTTTGCCGCGCACGGTGACGCTGTACGAAAAGCCCGTGCCGCTGACCGAGGGGCTGCCCGCCGATGACGCGATCACCGTGTTGATCGCGCTGGATAATGATGGACACGAACGAGTCAAGAAGGCGGCGCGCGCCACGCTCGAAACGCTGGTCACGCGGACGAAGGGCTTCCCGCGCGCTCGAATATCTGGTGAGTATGCTCAAGGACGACCAGCGATTGACGCCCGACAAGCTGCTGAACAATCCAGCGCTGATGGCGGCAGAAGTGACGGTCGCGTTGGCGGAAGAGGCGTTCCGACGGCTGCCGACGGAGCAAGTGCAGGTGTTGGAGGGGCTGGCAGTCTTTGGACGCGCCGCGACTTTGCCTGCGCTGCAATATCTGCTCGCGCCATACCTGGATGCCGCGCAAATCGACACGAACCTGGGCAAGCTGCTAGACTCGTATGCGGTGGCCTATAACCCGATCGCGGAAAGCTACGCGCTGCATCCGATCGATCAAGCGTATTGGGTGGGACGCACGCCGGAAGGCACGCCCGCCGATCGGGACGTGACGGAAAAGCCCTCACCCCCCGGCCCCTCTCCCGCAGGGCGAGGGGAGAAAACCGCCGGGTACCCGTTCAGCCGAGTGGCACTGCTGGGACGGGCTGCCGCCTATTTCCGGGCGATCCGCAAGCCGGATGAGGAGATCGCGCGGCTCAGGACACTCGATGCGCTCGAACCGCAGTTGGCGGAGTTCGATTATCTGGTGGCGCTGGGCGATTTCGACGCGGCGGCGCGCGTGTTGATAGCTGTTGATTTTAAGTATATGCTGCTGTGGGGACATGCGCGGCGGGTGGTCGAACTGCACAGCAGCATCGTGGAACGGATCGCGGATAAGAACCTGCGGAGCATCAGTTTGGGCAACCTGGGACTCGCTTACGCCGATTTAGGACAGGCAAAGAACGCGATCGGCTTCTATGAGCAAGCGCTGGTAATCGACCGCGAGATCGGCGATCGGCGGGGCGAAGGGGCGGATCTGGGCAACCTGGGCGCTGCCTACGCCAATTTGGGACAAGCCGCGCGCGCCATTGAATGCTATGAGCAAGCGCTGGTGATCCTCCGCGCGATCGGCGATCGGGGGGGCGAAGGGGCGGTGCTGGGCAACCTGGGCATTGCCTACAGAAACCTGGGGCAAGTTGAGCGCGCGATCGAATATTATGAGCAGCAGTTGGTGATCGTCCGCGCGATCGGCGATCGGCGGGGCGAAGGAAATGCGCTGGGCAATCTGGGCAATGCCTACAGAAACCTGGGGCAAGTCGCGCGTGCGATCGACTATTACGAGCAAGGGCTGGTGATCGACCGTGAGATCGGCGATCGGCGGGGCGAAGGGGCAGACCTGGGCAATCTGGGCATTGCCTACACAGACCTGGGGCAAGTTGAACGCGCGATCGAATATTATGAGCAGCAGTTGGTGATCGTCCGCGCGATCGGCGATCGGCGGGGCGAAGGCAATGCGCTGGGCAACCTGGGCGTGGCCTACAAAAATCTGGGGCAAATCGCGCGCGCCATCGAATTCTATGAGCAGCAGTTGGTGATCGTCCGCGAGATCGGCGATCGGCAGGGCGAAGGGAATGTGCTTAATAATCTGGGAGTCGCATATGAGAAATTGGGGCAGATCGATAAAGCGCTGGCGGTGTATCGGGCGGCGTTGATCATCTATAAGGAGATCGGCAATCCGCAGTCGATCACGGTAATCGAGCGGAATATTCAAAGGGTGGTGGATTCGGGCGCGAAAGATGGCGGCGGTTAGGCGGGGATCCATCTGTTTAGGGGGAAGATAGCGATAAAGGATAGGAGTCGCGCGTTATTTAGGGGGATTTAAGGGTGGCAGGGCGATAAACCCCACCCCTGCCCCTCCCCGTGTACGGCGGAGGGGATCACGGCGCGCATTTGCCCCCCTTTCTGCGTGTGGAGAGGGGGTGGGGGCAGATCATAGAACCCCTCTATCCCCCCACCCCTTATCCCCCACGCAGGCGGGGGGAAAGGGGAGTCATACCGGAGCGACATCGCCCCGTCCGTCAGACGGCGGGTGCTATTGAGCGCCGCGCACAGGCGTCTGCTCCCTTTCCCCCCGCCTGCGTGGGGGAAAGGGCTGGGGATAGAGGGGTTTGTCCATTCCCCAATCTCGCCCCCAACGTTGAATGCACCCCTTCCGCGCGATGGTTTGTGCCGTAGGGCGGTTGTCGGATATAATGGGTGCAGGATTGTCAATATTTGTTAGAATATGTGCAGTTTCCGGGTATTGGAGAGCGAGTAGATTATGACCGCCGTCGCGCCTACACCCACCACCCTGGTAGACGAGCTGAAGGGTTTGAGCCTGTTCGTCAGCAACCTGGAAAGTATATTTCGCACCCAGCGTGAGGCACTCAAAGCCAACGCGATGAGTCTGCCGCGCGGCACCATGCAAAGTATGCAAACGATCGCCTCGGAGTTGGAGGCGCTGACGCAGCAGTTGCAGGCCGAACAAGTCGAACTCGATCAACTGCGCGCGCTCGGTCGGACGGCGGAACTGGTCAACTCGACGCTCGATGTGGACGAGGTGCTCAACGAGGTTATGAGCCAGGCGATCGCGCTCATCCATGCGGAGCGCGGTTATATTGTGCTGCGCGACGCCGAAACCAAGAAAATGGAATTCCGGGTGGCGCGCACCATGTCTGGCAACATGCCCGAAAGTGAATTCATCATCAGCCGCTCGATCGTGCAAAATGTTGCGGACACGGGTAACCCGGTGTTGGAGACGGACGCACTGAATGCGGGCATCTACGAGGCTAAAAAGAGCGTCATTGACCTCAAGCTGCGCAGCATCCTGTGTGTGCCGCTGCTGCTGCGCGGTGAAGTGACCGGGGTGCTGTACGTGGATAACCGCGTCAAATCGGGCGTCTTTGGCATTCCAGAGCGCGAACTGCTGTATGCTTTCGCCAATCAAGCCGCGATCGCCATCGAAAATGCGCGCTTGTTCGAGCGGGCGCGCGCGAATCTGGCCGAAGTGACCGAAGTCAAAAATCTGATGGAAAACGTGTTCGCTTCGATCGCCAGCGGCGTGATCACCACCGATGCCCAGGATCGGATCACGACGCTGAACGACGCCTCCGAGCGCATATTGGGCATGTCTCGCGCGACCAGCCTGCTACAGCCGATCTGGTATGTGATGCCGCCGATCTCCGATCAACTGCCCGATCTACTCAATCAAGTGCTGCATCAAAATACGCAAGAGGCGCTCGAAGTGCAGCCGGAACTGCCGAACCAGCCCGATATGATTCTCAGCCTGAAGCTCAGCCCGCTCAAGAACAGCGCAAATATTACGCAGGGGGTCGCCATCGTGGTCGATGACCTGACGGAAGCGCGCCGCCGCGATGAGCAGTTGAAGGCGATCCGGCGCTATCTGACGCCCGCAATGGTCGATAACATCCAGAGCATCGATCAACTCGGCTTGGGCGGCGAGCGGCGTGAAGTGACGGCCATGTTCATCGATGTGCGCGGCTTTTCGACGTTTTCGCCGAGTCTCAGCCCGCGCGAGTTCACGCAGGTGCTCAACCAATATTTGACGGTGGCCGCCGACGAACTGAACAAGCAGGCGGGCATCATCGACAAATATATGGCGAATGAGATCATGGCGCTGTTCAACACGCAGTTGAATCCGAACGAGGATCACGCGCTGCGGGCGATACACGCGGCGCTCAATATGGCCGACGAGTACATCACGAAATTCTATCCGCAGACGGGCGAAGCATCGGGCGCGCGCCATTTTCGGATTGGCATTAATACGGGGATCGCCACGTTGGGCAATGCGGGCAGCGAAACGCGGAAAGAGTTCACGGCCATCGGGGACTCGATCAACTCCGCCCATCGCATCCTCGAAAATGCAAATCCCGGTCAAGTGCTCATCAGTCAGGAAACCTATCGGCACTGTGCGGCGGCGCTCGCCAATGCGCCTGATATTCAAGTCGTCGAGCGCGGTCAAATCGTGGTCAAAGGCAAGCAAAAACCGATCACGATCTTCGAGGTGATGCGGCGAGGAGGTCAGAATGACTGACACAGCGAATACCGGCGCCATCGCGCGCACCATTTTCGACGGCGCAACCGTCCACGAGCGGCTCGATCGGATCATCGGCGTCACGAACGATCTGACCACGACCTTAAAGGCGCAGCAAGAACTGCTCAAAATGCGCGATATTACGCTCGATACGACGGGCATGGACGGGCTGCAAGACCTGTACTATCGGCTCGCCCAGATGACAGGGCGCATCCAGGGCGATGTCGAGGAAACCGAACAGTTGCGTGCGCTGTCCCGCACGATCGAGTTGATCAATTCGACATTGGCGCTCGATATGGTGCTCAACGACGTGATCGACACTGTGATCAGCCTGACCGGGGCAGAGCGCGGCTATATTGTGCTCAAAGACCCAGACAGCGGCAAATTGCAGTTCCGCGTGGCGCGCAATGCGCAGCAGCGGACGCTCGCGCCCAATGAATTTACCGTCAGTCGCGTGGTGATCGAACAAGTCGCGGCGACGGGTCAACTGATCTCCACGACGGATGCGCAGGGCGATGAGCGTATCAACCAATCGGACAGCGTGGCTGGCTTGCAACTGCGCAGCATTTTGTGTGTGCCGCTCGCGCGCAAAGGCGTGTTGACCGGCGTCGTGTACGCCGATAACCGCGTGCGCCCCGATTTATTCGGGCCGGGCGCGCAACGGTTGGTACAGGCTTTTGCGAATCAGGCGGCGCTCGCCATCGAAAATGCGCGCCTGTTCGAGTCGGTGCGCACCAGTTTGGCCGAAATTACGGTGCTCAAAGATTTGATGGCAAATGTGTTTGCCTCGATCGTCAGTGGCGTGATCACGACCGACGCCGATGATCGCGTGCAGACCTTCAATTTGGCGGCCAGCCGCATCCTCGATATGCCCGTCGAAGAGGCGGTCGGCCAGCCGTTGTCGAGCGTATTGCCCGTGATTGATGACAGCTTGACGAAAGCGATCAGCCGCGTCCGCGAACAACACGATGAGCCGACGCTTGAACTGGACGTGCCGCTCAAAACGCGCGGACTGGTCAATCTGAGCCTGAATCTCAGCCCGCTCAAGGGAGGAGGCGCGGTGGGCGGCATCGCCATCGTCTTGAACGATATGACCGCGATCAAGCGCCACACCAGCCAATTGACCACATTGCGCCAATATTTGCCGCCCGCGTTGGTCGATAACGTGCATCTTTTCGATCGGTCACGGTTGGGCGGCGAAGAGCGCGAAGTATCGGTCATTTCGTGCGATATTCGCGGCTTCACGTCATTTAGCGAGAATCTGCAACCGGAAGAACTGATGCAGATCATCAATGTCTATCTCACGGTCAGCAGCCAGGCGATCCACGTCGAGGGCGGCATCATCGACAAATATATGGGCGACGCGGTGATTGGCCTGTACAACACGCAGTTGATGGAAGCGCAGCCGAATCATGCGCATAAGGCGGTGCAGGCGGCGTTCCAGATGGCACGCGACGTGGAAGCCAAACATGCGGATATGCCCACCCACCAACATTTGTACTATGGCATTGGCGTGCATACGGGAACGGCAGTGTTGGGCAACGTGGGCAGCGAGAGTCGCAAGGAGTTCACCGCGATCGGCGAGTCGATCCAATTTGCCAAACTGCTCCAAGAAAACGCACTCGGCGGCGAAGTGCTCATCAGTCAGGCGACCTATGATCTGGTCAAGGATGAAGTGACGGTCGAAAAGCTGACGCCGCGCAAGCTGAAAGATCACCAGGATTTTTCGGTGATGTACCGCGTCACGTCGGTGCGCAAGGGCTAAACCCTCTCACCTTGCCCCTCTCACAAATCAACCTCACCCCCCAGCCCCCTCTCCGTCACCACAGCGAGGGGGTGTCAAACCACAACGCATCTGCCAAACATCGAGACCGAGTCGAGTCCTGCACCCCTCTCCGTGAGGACGGAGAGGGGCTGGGGGGTGAGGTGAATCCGGCATCTGCGAGATGTGGGGAATGGACAGCCATGAGGGCGAGGGGTTGGGGTGAAGGCTATTGGTCACTTTCAAAACACCCTCTATTTCTACAACCGAACTTACGATTTGACCCATCAAAGGCCAC
>JBBRMW010000128.1:0-16307 GCA_038230635.1 Aggregatilineales bacterium
GCCGCCAACAAAATCTGCCTTTTGTTGGGGGGGGGGGGGCGCCCCGCGTCCGCTCTATGTCGCAAAAACTTAGTTCAACCCCAGCAATTCATACACGATCGCGGGTTCGGTGCGGCCTTTGACCTGCATCTCACCCAGTTTTTTGACCTGTACCAAATCACCTAATTTTTCAATCACATGCTGCTCGACCAATATCTGACCGGGTTCGGCGCGCTCTTGCAGTCGCTTCGCAAGATTCACCGCGTCGCCAATGGCCGTATAGTTCATCGCTCGCGGCGTACCAATGTTGCCAACCACGGCCTCACCCAGGTTAAGACCGATGCTGAATTGCAGACCTTCGCGGCCTTCGCGGGCGTTCAATTGTACGACCGCCGCCTGCAACGCCAACGCTGCATCGACCGCGCGATAAGCATGATCAGGCTGATCTTCGGGTGCATTGAAAAACGCCATCACCGCATCGCCCAGAAACTTATCGAGCGTCCCCTCACGCGCGAACACAATATCCGTCGCCAGCGTGAAATACTCGTTGAGGAGTTCGACCACGCGCTCTGGATTGGCGTGCTCGGCGAAGGTCGTATAGCCGCGAATGTCGGCGAATAAGATGCTGATCTCGCGCCGATTCCCACCGATCCGCATTTCTTTGGTATCGCGCAGCACCCGATCGACCACGCTGGGCGCGACATAGCGCTCGAATGCGCCACGAATGCGCATGTTTTCGCGTTCTTTGGCTTCTTCGAGCGCCGCAAAGTTATGCGAATTTTCGATGGCGATCGCGGCATAATCCCCGAGCGCCGAAAGCATGGCGCTGTCGTGATCCGTAAACTGGGGCGTGCCGGGTGAGAGCTTGTTGACGCCCAATGCGCCAACCACCCGATCACCAATTAACATCGGGACGATCAGCAGTGCCGATGGCGCATTCGGATCGCGCTCGCGGGCACGCGCCAGTTCAGCAGGCGGGAGCGTCACCGCTTTGCCCGTCTGGACGGCGTGCTGTGCGAGCCGATCCTGGCTGATCTCGGCGACGGCGCGCGCATGGGCATCGCCGCGCCGCCGCACCGCGCGCAGCACCAAGCCATTCGCTTCGACGAGCCATAAACTACCTTGTTCGGCGATCGTCACGACGGTTGCCGCCTCAATCACGCGCGCCAATAACTGGGGCGGATTGACCAGAGCGGTCACGTCCTTGCCGATCTTGTACAGGGCGTTCAATTCGCGCACACGGTTATGCAGATCGCGGTTGGCGGCCAGAAGTCGGTTGGTGAGTGCCTCTTTTTCGCGGCGCAGGCGCGTCTCGGTCAGGCTACCTTCGATCGCGGCGAGCATTTCTTCCGGCGTGTAGGGCTTTTTGACATAATCGCGCACGCCCAAACGGAACACTTCGACGGCAATATCCTCAGAACCGTGAAAGGTCATCAGAATCACGGGGATGTTCAGGCTCTCGCTGCGTAGCGCTTCCAACACCTGAATGCCGTTCATGCGCGGCATCTGAAGGTCGAGCAGGATCAGATCAGGATTATGGCTGTGGACAAACTCCATGCCTTCCATGCCGTCACGGGCTTGAATGGCATCGAAGCCATTTGGCTTGAGCACATAATTCGTGACAAATTCTCGATTTTCCTTGCCGTCATCTACTACAAGGATACGTTCGCCGGACACATTGGCCTCGATTGCTGATCAGCGGTTGGATCATCTGGGCAAGTTTCGATGTTCCCCCGCTTAGTATAGTGGAAGCGCGTCACCCCTGCCACCACCCTGCCGTGTTTTGCGTTCTATCGACGTTTGAATCGAGGTTGAATCGCGTACATCGACTCAACGCAAAGCCGCGATCTGCGCCACCGCATCGGCGATCCGATCATCGAGATTCGGGGCGGGCAAACTGCTCAGTGCGGTGTTCAGGGCATCCAGATCGGTTTTCAGGGCATCGAAGCTGGCGGGTTTGCTGGCGCGTAAAGCGTCATGGTTCGCTGTCAGCGTATCGAGCGCCCGACGAATTGCGCCCGGTGCGCCCGTTTGCGAAGGGGGCGTTCCGGCGGCAACCTTCGCATATTCGATCCCGAACAGATCGACACTTTGCGCCAACGTATCGAGCGCCACACCCCTCGTCGCTTTCGGATCGACTAGCACATTGGACGGGCGGCTGACCAAAATTGCACCCACGATTCCGACCACGAGGATCACGATCGCGGCGATGATCAGCGGGAGGCGTTTGCGCCAGCGCGGCGCGGATTCACGATATACGGCCATCAATATCCTCGTTGGTTTCGCAGGCGCAGGATTGAGTACGAAATAGGAGATTCTAAATAATCTGCTATCTCTGTTGCCACGAAAAAGCGCGTCCTATTCCCTCCATGTTCAGATGGAGGAGATACGACGCGCGCTGCGTTGTCAGCTCTTATCGATCGTGTAGATTACAGAATACTCAACGCTCGTTTTCTCGAAGCTGAAGCTAAAGAGCGGTACGCCAACCGTTAGAATATAGGCGATGTCGGGATCGGAGGTAACGCTTATGTTCCCTTTACTAACCTGTGCGCCATTCAGAGTAGCCACAGATTTCAATGCCCCTTCATCAAACGTGTTTACATCCACCGTCGGCGCGAAATCGCCACCCGTTTTTTGATAGGCCACAGAAAATGGCCCAGTCGCATGGATCGCGTAATAGGTGGTCGAGCTATTATCCGTCTTATCCTGGAAGGGTTTGCCATCTTCGAGAGGCTTTGCCTGTTTAAGTGATAGAACAAACTTACCAGTCGTTAGCTTGTCTGCTTTGGCACGGGTTGCCACAATGGTGTACGTACCATCAATCGGTAATTCGATGGCAAACACTGCACTCAGAAAAGTAAATCCCTTCGATGTATCGCCGAGCGCCGTCTTTTTTGTACCCAACAACTTGATCAGAGGTGTTAGATTGCTGTCCAGGCCATCGGGTTTCATGATAATGACAACCACATCGTTGGCTTTTCCCGCAAACGTGTAGTTGATTGCGGTCACTGAACTTGTAATCTCACCCTTGACGGTCTTGCCGTAGGTGAGTGACGTTGCGGCTTGCTTGGACGCGGGGGGCGTTGCCTGGGCGTTTACTTGACTCACTGTGGCGCTCGGGCCGCCAATAAGATGACTGCAAAAAGAGACTTGATACCACGCATCGTTAATTCTCCTGTGGAAAAAACTACACAGAGCCATTATAGACCCGAACGAGAGCTTCGGATCACCAGCGCCCGCTATCCGCTTCCACTGCATCCTTTGAGAAAACCCCAAATAATCTCCAATACCCTGATACATGCCGTCACTTTGCGGGCACAAGTGCGTTATCATAGTGGGCATTACCATCGATCCATGAAGCTCGGAAACAGCGTTCTATGACCTTCAACTTTCAGTTTGAACAAATTACCCGCTGGGTGATTGTCGCCTTTCTGGTGATCATTCTGCTCATGGCGGTGTGGCTGGTACGTGATATTTTGCTACTCACGCTAACCGCCATCATTTTCGCGCTGCTGTTGACAACCCCTATCCGGCTCTTTGTACGCTTAGGGCTGCGCCGCGCTATGGCGGTGCTGCTCACGCTGTTACTCGTCGTTCTGGCAATCATTCTGGTGACGGCATTGATCTTGCCCGGTCTGATCGATCAGTTCCGCCAACTGGTGGCGATCTTGCAGAGTGCGCTCAATCCCGGCAACTACCTGATCAGTGCGCCGATACTCGATAGCGATCATTTGTCGATCCTCACACGGCGCATATTCGAGCCAGGTAACCCAGCGGCGGGCTTCGACTTTTTGCGCGGCGTCGATCTGTCGGGCGTGACGAGCCAAGTTTCCAACCAGTTGTTCAGCAGCATCACCAATTTGTCGTCGCAGGTGTTTCCCTTTTTGGGCAGCCTCGCTTCTGGGCTGCTGAGCATCCTGATCGTCGTGTTCATGGGTCTGTATTTCGTGGCTGATCCGGGCGTTTATCAGCGCGGCGCAATCAGTTTGCTTCCCATTGGCTATCGCACGCGCGCGCATGAAATCCTCAACAAAATCGAGATCGTACTGCGCAATTTTTTGCAGGCGCAGATCATTTTGATGGTGCTGACGGGCAGCAGTACGGCGCTCGCACTCACCCTGTTGGGGATCCCGTTGGGCAGTGCGCTGGGCACGATCACCGGCTTGTTTTCGTTTGTGCCAAACTTCGGGCCGCTGGTGGCGCTCATACCGATTATGTTGGTGGTGCTGCTCAATGCGCCCACCAAACTGCTGGCCGTATTCGCGGTTTTCTATGCGCTGCAAACCATTCAGAGCCAGTTGATCGCGCCACTTTTGGTCGGTCAGGAATTGCATATGCCACCCGTCGTGATTTTGCTGGCACAGATCATCGCGGGCGTGTTTTTTGGCTTCATGGGGCTGCTGCTTTCCGTACCACTAGCCGCGATCGTGGTGGTGCTGGTCCGCGAAATTTACATCCACGACATTTTGGGCGATCGCACCATCGATTTGCCGGATGAATCACCGCCCTTGCTCGAACGCGAACGGGTGCAGCCCGAAAATGCCGCCTGATTAAGCGAATCTCAGTAGATCGAAAAAGTGCCCTCACCCCACAACCCTTCTCTCTCTTGGCGAAGGGCTGATCTCCCCTTTCCCACCGCTTGCGTGGGGAAAGGGGCCGGGGGATAGAGGGGTTTCCCCGCAAAATCGCGATCTACTGAGTCTCTGTAACCTGACGCTCACCTGACCATGATTCGCTCCGCGCACGGCGAGGTGCTATAGTTGGCGGCGTTTTGGTTAACTTTAGCAAGATCGCAAAGGATTGCCCTTATGCACAAAAATCTCATGCGCGCTGCGTTGGTTATGGCCTGCGCCGTGTTTCTGAGCGGACTGTTTCTGAATGCCGCGCCCGCTATCACCGCCTCGGCAGATACAGGCGCCAATTGGAACGCCCAATATTGGCCGAACACGACGTTTTCCGGCAATGTCGCCGTGACCCGTACCGACCCCACCATCAACTTCAACTGGGGTACCAGCGCGCCCGATCCGGCTCTGGCACCGCATAATTTCAGCGTGCGGTGGACGCTGACGCTGGCCTTCGCTGGGGGATTCGTAAACTTCCGGGCGGGCTGCGAAGGCGGCGTGCGGGTTTATATCGACGGTAACATCCTTATCGATCAGTGGCACGACACGACCAATTTTGCGAACTATATCGGGCCCGCCAATTTGGGTGCTGGCAATCATACCCTCACCGTCGAATATTTCTCCGCGTCGGGACTGTCGGGTGTGATTTTCGATTGGTCGGGCGGCAGCAGCACCAACGCGACGGCTATCCCTATCACAAGCATCCCGGTAACACCGATTATCACACTCAAGGCGGAAGTGCGCGTTTCAATCGCCAATGTGCGCGCCGATCCGAGCACGAACAATCCGCCGATCGGCCAAATCTATTTCGGCGATATTTACAAAGTCATCGCTGGCAACCCAGATGGCACCTGGTATCTGCTTCGGTTGTCCGATGGCAGCCAGGGTTGGGTGTTCCGTCGCACGATTTACCTATTCAACGGCACGACGGATACGCTGCCCATCACACAGGCCACCCTTGCCCCGCCGGGTGTGTTGGCGGATGTGGAAGCGGTCGCCACGATCAATTTGATCGTCCGCGATGGGCCAAGCCGTCGTAACACGACCAAGAAGATTGGCGCCCTGAATCAGGGCGAAAGTTTCAAGGTGATCGCGCTCAGCCGCAATCATGCCTGGGTGCAGATCGAGGCCAGCGGCAACTTGAAGGGGTGGGTATTTGTCCCGTACATCAATGTGACGGTTGGCAATTTAGGGGCGCTGCCCGTCCACAACTAAAGGGTTCGCCCCGGCCTAAGCCAAGGATGGATGAACGGAGCGGTCTGCTGCCCCCGTTTATCCATCCGTGATACGCGATTCGCAGTGCGCTCGCTCTAATAGGGTTGCCCACTCCCCACCGCCTCCCCAAATTGAAATGCACCCGATCACCGGGGTGCATTCAAGGATGGGGGCGGGATTTGGGAATGGACAGACCTCTCTACCTCGGCCCCTGCCCTTGCCTTGCAAATAGGCAAAAGAACCCCTCTATCCCCAGCCCTTTCCCCCACGCAGGCGGGGGGAAAGGGAGCAGACGCTTCTGCCAGCGTTCACAATCAGCAGGGAATGGTGAGGACACGCAGGCGGGGCAAAGAGAGCACCCGCTGGCTGAAGGACGTGGCTATCTCGGTCAGCGGTTGGGTGTGACTCCCCTTTCCCCCCGCTTGCGTGGGGGAAAGGGGGGGGGGATAGAGGGGTTCTATAGTCTCGCCCCCATCCCTGAATGCACCCGATCACCGCGATTTATTGACCGTTGGCGGCGGTTGATGCTATAGTTTGGCGACGGTTTGCAGTTTAGCGCGCACGGAGGCGTCCTCATGGTAAGGTTGAAGACCTGGTGGCAAGGTTTCATGAATGTGGCCGTGCTGCTCTCATTCATCATGAATTTCGTGTTCCTCATCGTCCTCATCATCCTGGTTATCCTGATTTTCGATATCAAGCGCGGCCTCGTGCAGCCGATCGTCGATGGATTGCACAGCAGTTTCGTTGGACTCGATCAGTCCACGATTATTTCGACGGTCAAGGTCGATAGCGCCGTGCCCGTCGATCTGATGATTCCACTGCAAACCAACACCACCGTCACCCTCACGGGCGATGTTCCGGTGCGCGCCAACGCGACGTTTAACTTGCCCGGCGGCGGCGGCACGATCAATGGCTCGGTGAGCATTGTCTTGCCGACCGGCCTCAACCTACCCGTCTCGCTCAACCTGATCGTGCCCGTCCACGATCATATCCAGGTGAAGCTCGATGTGCCCGTCAACATTCGCGTGCAAGATACCCAACTCCACGATCCGATCGATCAACTGCGCTCGGTGCTGGAGCCGTTCGTGCGCTTGCTCGGCAACCTCCCCAACAATTGGGGTGAAGTCTGGGCATTCACGGGCAATATCCTGAGTGGCAACCCGGTCAATTTACTTGCGCCCAATCAACAGAGTCTGCATCCCTGGCCGGGCTTCCGAACTGGCCTCGGCACGCCCAATCCAACGTTGAACGCCGTCGCCACCGCTGCCGCCATCAGTGGAACGAATATCGCCCCAGGCAGCGTGGATTTCGGGACGCCGATCCCCGGTGTCACCATCGGCGCGATCACGGGCGCGACGGTAGGCACGCCGATCCCGTTCATGACGCCCACCCATTCTGCTGATCTGGGCATCATCACGCCCATGCCGCATTGATCGATTTTGGGGGCAGACATGGCTGAGACAGCGACCAAAACCGTCGCGGCAAAGCTGCTGATCAAACCGAACCAAAAAGTGCTGATCATGAACGCGCCCGCCAACATGCGCGAACTGCTCGGCACGCTCCCCGACGGCGCGGAACTGCGTACGCAGGCCACCGGCGATGCCGCCTACGATGTGGTCGTGGGTTTCTTGCATGGTAAAGCCGACGCCGACCGCATTTCGCCAGAAGCGACCAAAGCCCTCAAACCGGGCAGCGTGTTGTGGCTGTGCTACCCGAAACAGACCGCCAAGAACAAGATCAAGGCTGACATCAACCGCGATCATGGCTGGGACGTGATCAATGGCGCGGGTTTCCTGGTCGTGACGGCGGTCGCCATCGACGAAACATGGTCCGCGCTGCGCTTCCGTCCTCAGAGCGAGATCAAAACCCTGGCACGCAAATTCTGACGTAACGTGGCGGCATGTCACTTCAGACGCAGATAGACCCAACTTTTCCACTTCCTCCCCGCTCTCCGTGACTAGCGAGCGGGGCAGGGGTGCGGTTGAATTGAAACGCATAGATGAAGGTGAATGAATGACTCAGGCCGATCCGCACATGCAGCCCCCCCTACCAACTGACTCGGACGCGCCTCCGATTTGTGACTACGAGAATTCTGGCTACCAAACCGATTTTTGGGAAGGTAAAGGGCGCGATTATGAGGATGCGGTCGAGCGAATCGCGCTGCGGCGGCTGCTGCCCGCGCGCGGGCGACGTTGTGCGGAGTTTGGCGCGGGTTTTGGGCGGTTGACCGATGAACTGGCAGGCTTCGATCAAGTGGTATTGGTCGATTTTTCGCGGACGCTGCTGGCGCAGGCCAAAGCGCATCTCGGCGACTCGGATCGCTTCATATTCGTGGCCGCTGATCTGCACGCGCTGCCGTTCGCGGCGGGTGCCTT
Organism: Aggregatilineales bacterium; assembly: GCA_038230635.1. Classification (GTDB taxonomy): domain Bacteria; phylum Chloroflexota; class Anaerolineae; order Aggregatilineales; family UBA2796; genus JBBRMW01. Next base: position 8,192 of record JBBRMW010000128.1, read on the forward strand.
CGATGCCGCTACCCTGATCCGCGTGATTCATCATATCCCCGACCCGGCCAACGTACTCCGCCAGATTCATGATACCCTGACCGCCGACGCGACGTTTGTTTTGGAATTTGCCAACAAGCAGAACATCAAAGCCATTGGACGCTATCTGACCCGGCGGCAATCTTGGAGTCCGTTCGATCATGAGGCGGTCGAGTTCGTCAAGCTGAACTACGATTTTCACCCCGCTGCCATGCGCGCCATCTTGCGTGAAGTCGGTTTCCTGTCCGATCGGACGCTCGCCGTTTCCTCGTTTCGCGTGCCCTTTCTCAAGCGCGCGATCCCGACGAGTGTACTCAGCCGCCTCGACAGCGCGATCCAACCGAGCGGCGCGATTTTGCCGCTGTCGCCGAGCGTTTTTCTGCGTAACCGCCTTCCCGCCAGCGATCCCGCGACTCTCAAACCCGTCGTCGTCGCCGATAGCTTGTTCGTTAATCCGACTCTGAAAACATCGGTGCTGCGGCGCGAAAGCGATGCGATGGTCTGTCCCGCGACCGGGGCACGCTGGGCAATCCGCGATGGCATTTACGATTTCAAAGCCCCACTCGACGCCTAAGCACTGGGGTACAACCCAATCACAAACGGGCGACTTTGCTCGCTTGCCCAACACTTGCTCCCAATTCTGCATGTACTCAAATGTGAGGGCCGACAACACGATCGCTCAATTGGATTAAAATGAGGCTGCTATTCCCCAAAGACGAATTGTTCCGTCATGGCTGGTAGAGATAAATCTTGTCCCTTCCATCGTGAATTTAATATCGGTAACAGAATCTGTATGACCGCTCAAGGCCATTATCTGTGACCGAGTTCGCACATTCCACAATCGTATGCCACCATTCCCTTCCCCAATGACTAGCAATGAATCATCGGGGCTAAATGCCAAACTTCGCACACCATAGAAACCCGGGGCAGCTTTGATCAACGTTCCCGTTTCTACATTCCAGAGCCGCATAACACCATCAGCACCACCACTTGCCATCAAGTCACTATGCTGATCGAATGAAATGGCGTAGATCATGCTGGTATGGCCGCTGAACACGTGTAGCGGCTTTTGTGTACGGACATCCCAAAGCCAGATCGAATTGTCATTTCTATTTGCAGCCGCCAGCAGCGAACCATCAGGGTTGAACGCTAGATTCTCTGCATCCATGTTCAATGAGAAAATTGATTGTGAGGTCTCTAAATCATGGACGCTAATGGTGTGTTCTTCACTGACAGCAAAAAGAGATTGCTGAAGGTTATACGCATTGCGTTGCGGGAGTTCACCTATATAAGGCAGTAAAATCCCCCATCGTTGACCATCTGGTCGCATCAAATGAATGAGGCCAAAGGTATCAGTCTTTTGTTGAAATGGCGGCTTAACTGAGCTTATAGAAAGATCATTGCCTCCCAAAGCGACTAGCCCTCCGGTTTCTATATTCCAAACCCGCGTTTGCTCATCTAGTCCGATGCTGACGACAAAATGTTTGTCTGCAATCGAATTTTCCATGAGGCTGGTATAACCATGTAGGCTCCCCCGACTCTGGCTGGGAGATTGTCCTGTACCCGTCGTCCAGATGCTGACTTCATTACCATTGCCACCTGACGCCAGCAAACCGCCACTATTGCCAAACGCCAGCCCGAAAATACGGTTTGGTGGTCCATTGATGGTCTTAAAACTCTCACTCTGAATATTCCATATGTAAATTTGACCGGAATCGCCTGCATATGCCAACAGGGTGTTATCTGAGCTGAAGCTGACCGCGTATACCCATTCAGGCGCATTGAAAGTTTGGGTTTCCTGCCCGCTTGTTACGTCCCATAGATGCACATCTCCGCCCCAACACCCAGCCGCTAACCAATGACCATCCGGGCTGAACGCAAGATCAAATATTGTGTTGGTACCTTTGAGTACAGAAACCTCGGTACGTAATTCTACGTTCCATAAGCGCACATCGTTTCGCTCACCGCCGGTTGCCAATAATTCTGGCTGTGTCGGACTAAAAACTATGAATTGTCGCCCGGTGAGGGTAAATTGTTCTGTAAAATCCGATAGCCGGTAGATGTGAATTTGTTCACCCTGCGCGATGGCAAGCAAACGCTCATCGGCACTTATAGCGGCGTCATCACCCGGTGTGGTGAAAACAAGTTTTCCATCAGGCCAGGTCAATATACGTACTAAACCTTTTACCGCAATGAGATATCGACTTTTGGGGCTGAGGCTCATTTTCTTTACGGGTGATGGATAGAATAATATAGGTTCACTTGTTAAATCGCGGTACAGATAAATGCCTGTGGATGTGCCTACCACCAACGTTTGATGCGCCCAGGTTATCGCTTCAACGTAACCGCGACCAAACACACGAAATTGTCGTACTTGGTCAGCGTTATCCGCCGAGAGCGGTATCTCAGTATGTGGCCCCGTGTAGCTATTTATCGATCTGGTGGGTAGCAGCGAAGGGGCAAACATAGTTCCCATTATAAAAATGATGGGGAGCAATCTGAATCGGACCACGGTTTTGATCAATTGCAGCGCCTTTGCTATCAAGACCTAATCTGAACCATAATTTGACCCCAATTTTCTCCACTTTTTCATTTAATTGGGTTTTGTTTGTGGGCGATAAGACACTGATTGCCTTACAAATACCTGATGAATAAAATCATTTTTGATCATAAAATCATGCGACCACTCAAAACGTGGAATCAGATATTTTTCTATGAATTTATTTAAGTTAGGCGTTTGGTGCCTGAATTAGGGAGGATGCCTATCTTCGAAATTGTGGCGGGGCTGGCCGATCGGCGCGTGATCGATGTCGAGTTCATGTACAAGCCCCGCCCAACTTCTGACCGTGCCCGAATCGTTTTCGATGCGGCACTCCGATCGCGGTTGGCGGTACTCGATCCGCCGCGCGATGCTCTGCTGATCAGCGCCGATAGCGATGCCACGCTCGACAGTCTCGCAGAACTGCTCGCCGATTATCCCGATTTGCCGATTTTGACTGCAATCGTCAACCCGATGCTTTGGGAAGGTGATCCAGGCGATACGCCGCACCGCTTAGGTTGGCCGAATCCAGGAAACTGGCGGCGCAGCCAGACCAGCGATCGTTGGTGGCGCATCGCATTTGTGCTTGAAATCGGTAAGCAGATCGCGGCACAGAATCCGAATGCGCTTACGAACGGCTATCTCACCATGCCCGCCCAGGATGCCGTCTGGGGGCGCGATTTATTGGCGCGGCTGCTGCATTTCAGTGACCAGCACGCTCGCAACGGTCTGCCCGCCGCCGTCAGCCCCTATACCTATCACCAGCACGCGCCCGTGCCCGGCGCAGATATTCAACCTGACCTCATCCGCCTGATGAACCGCACCTTTGGGCGCGATCTGCTGTTTGGCTGGAAGATTCGGCGCGATTTGGTGCAGGCGTTTTGGGGCAAAATGGGCTTGATACCGATCGGGATGTGCGATGCGCTCCTCAAAACAGTCGATCAGACGATCTGGGAAGACGATCTCGAAATCGATCGGGCGATCCGTGCGCTCGGTTATGGGGTACGCTCTTTGTGGGTGCGCGATCCGAAGGTGTATCGCCAAGCGCCGCCCGTCTTCAACGAGGACGATCTGCGAGCGGTCATCACGCGCACGCTGCACTATTCGCTGAACATTCCCGGCACATCGGTCGGCGGCAGCACGCTCGCCATTCCACTAGGCGGCTTGGCGCGGATTCGCAGCCAAATCGATCGGCGATTCGCCCGCGACAATGCTGCTGCCGAACGCTTGATCGCCGAATGCAGCGCGCCCGTCCGCGAACGGCTCGATCGATTTGGCGCATCGTGGGTCGATTGGGGTGCCTATCGCCATGTAATCCGAGTCGGAATTCCAGGCGTCGAAGTCTGGCAAGACTCACAAGTAACAATATTACCAAACTAATTACTATTTCTATTGCTCCCGCATTGTTTAGCAATAGCATTTGCTTCTGATTGATCATTCATCACACGCTGTTTGCCGCTTTTGCATTTTCCCCCAAATGGCGTTAGATTCTCGCGCGTTTTGTGGTTTATTGGTTTTGCAAGGGAGCGTTCATGCGTGCAGGGTCGAGCCGATTGGCGGTGTTCGGGGTCGCAGTCTTCATCTGCTTGATCCTGATCGTGATCAGCGCCAGCGGCGTATTCGGTCCCGTGCAAAGCCTGATCGCCGCGCCATTTTCGATCGCACAAGGCGGCGTCAGCAGCATCTTGACCCGCCTCAACACCTTCGCCAACCAGCTATCGAACCTGCAATCGCTGCAAGATCAGAATACACAGTTGGAGCACGCGCTCGTCAACTTCCAATCGGAAATCGTCGATCTGCGCCAGATCAAAGCCGATTACAACCGCGTCGTTGCGCTGCTCAACTATAAAGATCACAGCGGTATCGCGGGCGGCCAATTCACGGCGGCGCGGGTGATCGCGCGCGATACGACGGGACTGCTGCGCAGCGTCGTGATCGATCACGGTCAGCGTGATGGCCTGAACGTCGGAATGCCCGTTGTGACCGAACTCGGCCTTGTGGGACGCATCAGCGCGGTGACGGCGGTAAGCGCACAGGTCACGCTCATCACGGATACCGCGAGCTATGTCAACGCGCGCCTGCAAACGACGGGCGGCGAAGGTAGCGTCGTCGGCACGGCCAGCGGCGATCTGCGCATGACGTTTATCAAGCTGACCGATGCGGTCAACGATAACGATCTCGTCGTCACGTCAGGGATCGGCGGCAATTTCCCACGCGGGCTGACTATCGGCCAGGTGACGAGTTCACGACTTGACGATTCGCAGTTGTTCAAATCCGCCGAAATACGCAGCCTGATCGATTTCAATCGGCTCGATTTCGTCATGGTGATCACCAATTTCCAGCCCTTCGATCTCTCCGCTTTTGCCACACCCACGCCGCAGCAGTGAGATCGGCATGACAATCTTTGGAGCGGTCACGCCGTGATTAGCCGCTATCTCAGCCTTCCAATCATGATTGTGGCTGCGATCCTGCAATCGACGCTAATGATCGAATTTCAGATTCGGGATGGGCGCGGTGACCTGATCCTGGCGCTGGTGATCGGCTGGACACTGTTAGCGGGCGCGGACGAAGGCATCGTCTGGGCGATCATGGGCGGTTTATGCCAGGACGTGGTAACGGGCGTCCCGCTGGGCACATCGGCGTTGGCGCTGGTGATCGTCGCTTTCGGCATCGGCGCGCTGGTCGCACCGATCGGACGTGGCAATTTGATCGTCCCCGTGCCGGCGATCGTAGCGGCGACCCTCGTTTACCATGTGCTGCTGCTCGGACTCTATGCGCTCTTGGGACGGTCCGTGTCGCCCTTCGACAGTCTGCTCAACGATACCCTGCCCACCGCCGCGCTCAATGTTGTGCTGATTTTGCCAATCTTCCGATTGCTAGGCGCGCTATATGAAGCGTCTTTTCCGCGTCGTGTCGGACTATAATGCTTTAGGGCACAGGTTTCCTCAACTCCGCGCCCACAAAATCGGCGTGACCGCGCACGAACGCCACCGCCTCGACCGCCCCGCGCCCCGCGATTTGTACCCGATCGAGCACGAATACGCCATCGCTCGTGCCAACGCCAACTCGCCCATCGCCGAGTAGGGTGACACGTCCGATCGGCGCGGAGTCACGAGCAGCGCGCCCACCAATAACCTTGAGTGGCGCGTCCACCCACGTTGTCGCCGTGCCCGGCCAGGGATCGTAGGCGCGAACTTGGCGCACGATCGATTCGGCGGGCTGGTTCCAATCGATCAGGCCGTCGTCTTTTTTGAGCATGGGCGCATACGTTTGGCGCGACTCGTCCTGCGGCTGCGGCGTGATCTGTCCGCCGAGATAACCGTCAAGCGTCTCGATCAGGAGCGGCCCGCCGAGCACGGCTAGCTTATCGTGCAGCGTGCCGCCCGTATCCTCAGCCGCAATCGGGATGGCGCGCGCGGCCAGCATCGATCCCGTATCCAATCCGGCCTCCATCTGCATAATCGTGATGCCCGTTTCAGTATCGCCCGCCCGGATCGCCGCCTGAATCGGGGCGGCACCGCGCCAGCGAGGTAATAGCGAGGCGTGGACGTTGATGCAGCCAAAACGCGGCAGATCGAGCACGTTTTGCCGCAATATCTGACCGAAGGCGGCCACCACGATCAAATCTGCCTGCCAACTTTGCAACTGTTCAAGAATACCCGGTGCGCGCAGTTTTTCCGGCTGCAGAAGCGTGATTCCCGCCGCTTGTGCCGCAATTTTGACGGGCGATGCTTGCAGGGTGTGGCCGCGTCCGGCGGGGCGATCCGGTTGGGTGACGACGCCGACCACCTCATAGCGCCCCGATTTGATCAGGGCGCGGAGCGGTGGCACCGCGAAATCGGGCGTGCCCATGAAGATGACGCGCATGGCTCAGAAATCGTCCGTCTCGACGAACTCTAGCGGCGCGCCCGCATCCTGATCGCGGCGCGCGATGGGCTGAGCAGCACGCCGACCGCGCCCAGCCGACTCAAGTTCGCCCGGCTGCGGAGTCGCGCAATAGGGGCACAATGTCCAGGGGAGATCGAGCATTTCGCCGCACGCGACGCAAGCCTTTTTGAGCCGCGTGTGGCAATGCGGGCAGACTTGCCACTGTGCATTCGACGGGCGTCCGCAGCTTGGGCAGCTCGGCTTTTCCTCGATGCCTTGCAGCAGTGCCTCTTCTTCGAGCGAGCGCTCATAGGCTTCGGCCAGTGTCTCGCGCGGGCGCAGCATCAAATAGATGAGCAGACCAAATACGTTGAGCACGGCCACCATGAGCGCTGCCGCACCCTGTGCCATCGTATCGCGCGAGCGCGCCCGCATATCGCGGTATGTCCACAGCACGATGCCCAACCACAGCGCGGCGAACGTCGCACTGGTCGCGGCTACCGCGAATAATATGAGTTGACCCAGTGATTGATCCACGATCGATCCCTTAATTCGGCATTATTCGTCGCTCGCCCCGCGCGACCGATTGCGCATCGAGTGAGCGATCTCTTGCAGATTCTGGAAATATTCAGTTTCGGTGATCTCGCCTAATTGCCGTTGAAGTCGGCCCTGATCGACCTGAATGCGCAGCTTTTCGACCTCGATTTTGGCTTCGGCCAAGTCCGCTTTGACACGCCCATATTTGTTGGCGTTTTGAATGGCGATCGCGGCTTGGTTGGCAAAGGCCGCCATGATCGGAATCGTGGCCGGGTTCAGATTTCCGACGCCCATCCGGTTATCGACGTATAGTGCGCCCAGCGTCTCGCCACGAATGACCAACGGGATGCACATGATCGACCGCAAATCGTTCGCCATGACGCTTTTGATGCCCTGGAAGCGCTCATCGGCCTGCGCGTTATTGGTGAGGATCGGCTCGCCTTTTTCGATTGCTAGCTTGATCACACTCCGGCTGTATCCGGCTGTATCTTCGCCGAGCGTTTCGCGGTCCCAATTGCGCGCGGTGCGGATCGTCAGATCGCCGGTGTGCGTATCGCGCAGCATCAGATAACCGCGTTCGGCTTGTGCCAACGTGATAATCGTATCGATCACGTCTTCGAGTACCTGATTGGTATCGAGCGACGAACTGATCAATGCCGACGTGCGCACGAGTTCCTCGAACTGGCGCAGGCGACTCTCGGCGTGCGGAATCGCGTGCCCCAACGCGATGATATCCTGGTGAATCGTGCGGATCATGCCGCTCAGATCGATCGGAAGCTGAAAGCCACGCTTGCGAATCGCCGCGACCGCCTGTTCGATGCCGACTTCGAGCCGCTCCGTGTTGCTGTTCAACCGGGCGAGAATCCCGCTCGATGTTTCGGGGGCAAAATCTTCGGGCATATTTTCCGCCTTCGTTCCTATCCGTTCCAAGTTGTAATTTACGTCGTTGAAGTCGCACTGAATGCGCCTGAGTATAACGATCTCCGTTCAAGACGCCAAACGCGCAGAACCCTTGGGTGCATTCAAGGTTGGGGGCGGGATTTGGGAATGGACAGCCCCCTCTACCTCCGCCCCTGCCCTTGCCTTGCAAACAGGCGAAAGAACCCCTCTATCCCCAGCCCTTTCCCCCACGCAGGCGGTGGGAAAGGGAGCAGA
>JBBRMW010000129.1:0-16215 GCA_038230635.1 Aggregatilineales bacterium
ACTGAACACTGGCGAAAACAGGCTCAATAACGTCATAATCTCATTCGGCAGGACAAGCATTGAACTTCCTTTGTTGTGATTGGATCGTTCTCAGCTTATCCTGTCTTTTTTTTCGTGTCTACTATATGGATAAAGTCCAGTGATGACGGAGCCGTTTATTGCTCGAATGGTTGGATCACAGCCAACCCTGGTTATATCGAACAATGGCGTTTGGATGGTCGTTCGGAGATCAAACAGCAAGTATTGCGTTCTCCTGAGTCTGGGGTCAGCGATTTCATGTGTGATGATCAACCGCCCATCCGCCAGTGTGTCACCTGTAAATGTCGCTTCGGTTGAGAAGGTTTTGATGATCGTTTGCTTGTCCAAATCGATCAAATTATAGGGAATGAGTTTATCTTGACCGCCCTGCCCATATTTGGTGACGAGCGCGGTATGTTCATCAGGCGACACCCAGATGAGACCATCGAATGAACCCGAATATACCGCCTTTGCCATGCCAGTGGCTGGATCGAAGCGCATAATCGTGGCTAAGTGGACTTCAATTGGATCATCATACCCGTTCCGCCTAATGGATAACCCATAATAAGCCACCCCGTCGGGTCGCACGACATCAGGATAACAAAATGCCTTGTAGTGTCGCACCTCAGTCGTTTCGCTGTGAAAGTTGTAGACGGTTTGAAGGCAATCGACATTTCCAGCAGCATCGAAAATATTCGGCTCACGGCTGTCCTCGGCGGGGTTATAGGGTGTGTCCCATTTTTCCAGGCGCGGCGGATTAAAACGCAGAGTCGGGATCGATCGAAGGCTTTTTAGCATTTTGACACTGTTGGGGTGGCTCGCATCGCCAACAATGGCAAATGTCCATGACCATTCAGGCATATCTCGATACATCATGACAAATTGGTGGACGTCTGCCCATTCAAATTCGATCTGGCGAGTTGATACAAATTCCTCTGGAGCGACATTGGAGAAAGGATCGCCCAAATCGATGATGGTCTTGTGCAGGACATCGAAACTATAAATTCTATTCATCGGATCGGGGAATATGAGCAAATAATTGGAGTCTGGTGTTGCTATGTCATAAGGTGATTTAATCCCGGCGGGCAGCGGCGTTCGATCATGAGTTCCTGTTTTTTCCACGTACCAGCGATCACCATCCTGGACAAGTTGATAATCGGATCCCGTATTCCAGTTTCGCGTGGCAACTACGCGCACGTTACTCGAAAATGTTACCTTGTCTTCGACTACCCCGGTATCGGGTGTCGCGGTCGGATCGGCGGTTTGGGCGTGCGATTGGGGTGATCCGCTCAGCGTGGCGAAGGCAGCAATGGCGATGAAGCAGGCGAGTAGGAGTCGGCGCATAACACATTTTCCTCATGATTTATGGCAATTAGAATTTAGATATTCCGGCATGATGTCAATTCGCGCCTCTACGCCCTTAGAATGTTGGGTCAATGTCATATTGAATGGCATCGACAAGCCCGTCATAGCCATCATACGGGTTTCGTTCAATGGTAATCGTGATAACCGATCCCACGATCTCTCGAATGGGCGATCCAATGGGAGGATTGACTATATCGAACAAAGGTTGCAGCGTGGTCGTGTAAGGATCAAACAGTAAATATTGAATTTGCTTAGCACCGTCCTCTGTTTGCCCCATGTTCCGGGTGACCAAAAACCGCCCATCGCTCAGCACATCACCCGTGAAAGTTACATCAGTCGTGAAGGTATTGATGATCTTTTGATTGTACAAATCGACCAAGTTATAGGTGGTTGGATATGGTTGATCGGGAGCGCCTGGCGGATAATCCTTCATGACAAGTGCCGTATGTTCGTCTTGGGATACCCATTCGAGATATACGAATGAAGCAGAATAGATAAGTTTTACCGTTCCCGTTATTGGATCGAAGCGCAGAATCGCGCCTACAGGCTCCTCATCAGGAGAAATCCGGCTTCCTGTATAAAGGCTAAAGTACATCACCCCATCGGGTAGCACGATATGAGGGTAACAGAAGGCTCTAAAGTGCCGCACTTCCACGCTTTTGGTTTGGAAATTGTAGATGGTCTGAAGGCAATCAGCATTACCTGCCGAATCGAAAACTTCCGGATAGTCTGTAGATTCCCAGGGATTGAACGGTGTTTCCCATTGTTCCAGGCGCGGCGGATTAAACAATAGGTCAGGTGTCGATCGCCGATCTGTGAGAACAACACGTGCGCTGTTTGGTTGGGTCGTGTCGCCAACCACCCCAAATGTAATGGCCCATTCAGGCATATCTCTGAACAGCATCACAAAATGGTGGGCATCCACCCAATCCAAGCGAATTAATTGACCTTCAAACCCCATATATGGATGATAATCGATCGCATTCAGAACGGCATCGCCTAAATCGATGATTTTGTTGTTCAAGACATCGAGGCTATATGGATTCGCGCCAGAACGCCACGCAATGAGCATAAATTCGGGATCAGGCGTGGTATAGATTTCAGCGCCATAATATCTCGTGGAAAACCCTGGAGGCATCACCGTCTTTTGATGTGTAATCATTTGTTCCGCGTACCAATGCCGACCATCTTGCACGAATTTATAAGGCGCTTCTGTTCCGAACGTTCGAGTTGCTCGGATGCGCACACCGCTCGAAAACGTAACAATCGGCGCGTCGGGGTTAGGTGTCGCGGCCGAATCGGCGGTTTGGGCGTGCGATTGGGTTGATCCGCTCAGTAGGGCGAGTGCAGTGATGGCGATGAAGCAGGCGAGTATCAGTCGGCGCATGATCGGGTCTCCAGGGATTTTGCTCACATTCGATTGTACCCGCATTGCCCAGCGAAATGACCTGCTGTTGGGCATTTGTCAGCGTTCCGCCTTCCAATACGATTGCCCTACGCAGTTTCGATTTGCGAGACTCGCCCTATCGTATTTAGAACGGGTGTTGTATACTGATTTTATGAATGTGTTGTATGAATACAACAATACTTTTCAAGCACAAAAGGAGTCTAATCGATGCGCGTTTCCGTACTGCAAGAAAATCTCGCCAAAGGGTTGAGCATGGTCAGCCGTGCCGTCGCCGCCCGTCCGACGTTGCCCATCCTCAGCAACGTCCTGATCTCGACCGATGATGGACGTTTGAAGCTCTCGGCCACTAACCTCGAGCTGGGAATCGTGGCGCGCATCGGCGCGAAAGTCGATGAAGAAGGCGCGATCACTGTGCCCGCCCGCACCCTCCAGGATTTCGTCAACACGCTGCCGCCAGAACGAGTCGATATGACGATCGATGCGAAGACGAACACGCTCAAATTGCGCTGTGGCACGACCGACTCGAACATTCGCGGGATAAGTGCCGACGATTATCCGGCCATCCCGGAAGGTGACGCCGAAACCGGGATCGCCATGCCCGCGCCCGCTTTCCGCGAGATGATCGATCATGTGGTGTTTGCGGCAGCCCGCGAAGATAACCGCCCGATTCTGACCGGAATCTCGGCGCGTTTCGAGGGTCATACACTGACGCTGGCCGCCGCCGATGGCTACCGGCTGGCGATCCGCACCGCCGAACTCGAATCGCCCGTGAGCGAGCCGATCTCGCTGATCATTCCGGCGCGCACGCTGGCCGAACTGGCGCGCGTCATGAGCGCCGACGACTCGATGGTGTATATTTCGATTCCGTCGGGACGCAGCCAGGTGATGTTCCACCTCAGCCAAGTTGATGTGGTCTCGCAGTTGATCGAAGGAACGTTCCCAAACATCGAGCAGATCATTCCCAAGACGCATAATACCATGACGATCGTTCCAACCGAGGAACTGCTGCGCGCCTGCAAACGTGCCGAAATTTTCGCCCGCGAAGCCTCGTACACAGCGCGGCTGGCGATCGCCCCGGGCGAAAGTTCGCTGGTGCCGGGCGTCGTCACGGTTTCGGCGCAATCGCAGGAAAAAGGCGATAACGAAGGTCGGCTCGATGGTCAGGTGAGCGGATCGGCGGTCGAGATTTCATTCAACGTCCGCTATCTGATCGACGTGTTGAACGTGATCAAGGAAGATCAGGTGGTGCTGGAAACGGCATCAGCTTCCAGCCCCGGCGTGATTCGTCCAGTCAATCGGCAAGATTTTACGCATGTGATCATGCCAATGGCGTCCGGGCGCTGAGCGAAGCCCTTCATCCCCAGTGGTAAGGGAAAAAAAGATTTCCCCTTACCGATTGAACGGTATTCTTCCGGAATCTCCTTCAACAAGGCACGAACAGCACAGTAACTCAATAGGTGGCTTCCGAAGATGCCAAATCGAAACACAGCTAACTTCCCTCGAAAAAGACGGAAAAAGACGATAGGAGGCAGAATTCAAGGCAAGACAGCGGTCGAGAAAGTGAAAACCGAGGTGAAAAAAGCTCAAATCACGACGGTCGGCGCGGTCCACTAAAGCCGCCTGCCCGAACTTTGTAATATGCTCGCCAAGTGCTATAAACCAGAAATAGAGCAGATAGACGGCAAGGGTCAGGCCGGTTGGGTTGGCGCAAGTGGGTGGCTTCGAGGTCGAAACCATTGGTTTTGTGAAAAACAATCTCACCCAAATCTACACAAGATGAGGATTCGGGCGAGATTGGATCGGTGCTATAATGGAGCGCGGACGCCCCAAAGTGTTATGAGAGAAGCTCTTCAATGGTCATACAGCGCGCCGATAACTTGTTCACCGCTCCGGCGGATATTGGAGATTGGCGCGATCGTGTGATCGAGGGTGATTGTCAGGCGGTGCTGCCAAGCCTGCCTGCCCATTCGGTCGATCTGATTGTGACATCGCCACCGTATGCCGATAGCCGCAAGAACAGTTATGGCGGCATCGATCCCGATCATTACGTCGAGTGGTTTCTGCCGATCAGCGCCGAATTGCGGCGTGTGCTCAAACCAGATGGCACATTTGTCTTGAACATCAAAGAAAAAGTCGTCGAAGGCGAGCGGCATACCTATGTCATGGAACTGATCCTGGCAATGCGCAAACAGGGTTGGCTTTGGACTGAGGAATTTATTTGGCACAAGAAAAATTCTTATCCCGGCAAATGGCCGAATCGCTTTCGAGACTCCTGGGAACGCTGTCTGCAGTTCAACAAGCAGAAAAAGTTCAACATGTACCAGGAAAGCGTCATGGTTCCGATGGGTGATTGGGCAAAATCGCGTCTGAAGAACCTGAGCGCAACCGACAAGCGCCGCGATGAATCAAAAGCACAAAGCGGCTTCGGCAAGAATGTTTCCAATTGGGTAGGGCGCGAAATGGCCTATCCAACCAATGTGCTGCACTTGGCAACCGAAAGTAGCAACAAGAATCACAGTGCGGCCTTTCCGCTCGAACTGCCCAAATGGTTCATTCGGCTCTTTTCGCGGGAGGGTGATGTTATCCTCGATCCATTCTTAGGATCGGGTACTACAGCGCTGGCTGCCAAAGCTTTGGGGCGTCATTATATTGGTATCGAAATGCTGCCAACTTACGCCGCACTCGCCAATAAATCGCTGGCAAGTACGCCGCTTCCACTGGCCCTTGATACACATGAGTAGCTTGGATTTGGCTCGAATCACACAATTTGCTAATCAAAACATTGATACGTTCCATCAGAACCGATTGGCGAAAATTCAAGCCTTGCAGCTAAGAGGAATTCTGAGTCGCAAGAACCCGTATCTGTTCCGGGCCAAAAATATCGTCTCGGCTTCAGAATTGGTTGCCTCAATCTTAGATGCTTCGCTTTCGTCATCAGAAGAAGGGTTATTCGGCGGATTTTTGGAACAATTAGCAATTTTTATCAATGAGATGGCCTTTGGTGGTCAAAAATCCTCAGCCACAGGTATCGATCTTGAGTTCAATCGGGATCGAACTCGCTATCTGGTCGCCATCAAATCCGGTCCGAATTGGGGCAACAGCAGTCAGTATGAAGCCCTGCGAGCAAATTTCAAAAATGCGCTTAAAGTGCTGCGGCAAAACCCGCAAATTGGCGATGTACGCGCAGTTTTAGGAACGTGCTATGGCAAAGCCATCACCGTTGACAATGGTGCTTACACGCGAATTTGCGGCCAAAACTTTTGGGAATTCATTTCTGGTAATGGTCATCTGTTCATCGATCTCATTGAACCTTTGGGATTCGCTGCACAAGCACACAATGAGTATTTCACTCAACAGAAAAACGAGACTTATCTGCGGATGGTTCGTCAATTTACTGCCGAATTTTGTGATGAGTCTGGCCTGATCGATTGGCCGAAACTCGTAAATTTCAACAGTGGAAATCGTCCAGAATCGACAATCTAAAACATTTTGGGAGCATGAATACAATGACAAACTCACCGACGCAAGCCGAGATCATCGATCTCAACCGCGAATACACGTTCTTTTCGTGGGGTGCGCAAAACACCTTCAGCCCGATCCCGGTCGTGCGCGCCGAAGGAGTCTATTTCTGGGATGCCAATGGCAAGCGTTATCTCGACTTCAATTCCCAGTTGATGAATGTCAACATTGGGCACGGCCACCGCAAAGTGATCGACGCGATCAAGGCGCAGGCCGAGTCGGTCGCGTATATGTACCCCGGCATCGCCACCGATCCGCGCGGACGGCTGGGCGAAAAGCTCGCGCAGATTACACCCGGCACACTCAAAAAATCATTCTTTAGCCTCAGCGGCACCGAGGCCAACGAGAACGCCATGAAGGTCGCCCGCCAGTACACTGGACGCCAAAAGATTCTGTCACGTTTCCGGGCGTTTCACGGTCAGGGCTTCGGCGCACAGCAGGCCGGCGGCGATCCGCGTCGCTTGACCAACGAACCCGGCGTCCCCTGGATCGTCCACGTTCACGATCCCTATCGCTATCGCTGCGTATTCTGCAAAGGTCAGGATGCCTGCAACCTGATGTGCGCGCACCACATCGAGGAAGTCGTGCAGTACGAGGGTCCCGAAAATATCGCGGCGATCATGCTGGAAGGTTACAGCGGCTCCAGTGGTTTGATCGCGCCGCCCGACCCCGCCTATTGGACGATCGTGCGCCAAATTTGCGACAAATATGGCATCTTGCTGATCGTCGATGAGGTGATGAGCGGTTTCGGACGCACGGGCAAATGGTTTGGTGTCGATCATTACCCCGACGCGCGGCCAGATATTCTGACGATGGCAAAAGGCTTGACGGCGGGATATGTGCCGCTCGGCGCGACCATCGTCAGCGAGGCGATTGGCGATCATTTCGAGGATCATTCGTTGATGATCGGTGGCACGTACAGCGCGCATACGTTGGCCTGTGCAGCGGCGCTGGCCTGCATCGAAGTCTACGAGGAAGAAAACCTGATCGCGCGATCGGCCCAGATGGGCGATGTGCTGCGCAAGGGGCTGAACGATCTCGCGGCGGAACATAAATCCGTCGGCGAAGTGCGCGGCGTTGGGCTGTTCCAGGTGATGGAACTGGTCAAGAATCGGGAGACGCGCGCGCCCCTGTCCGAGTTCAACAAACCGCTCAGCGAAGCCATGAAGAAGCTCTCGGCGCATCTGGCCGCCAACGGAATTTTCGCGTTCGTGCGCTGGAATATGCTGTTCGCGTGCCCGCCGCTGGTGATCACGGAAGATCAGATTCAGGACGCGCTGAAGGCTTTCAATGAAGCGCTGGCGATCGCCGATCAGTACGCGGAATAAGACCATTTCACGCTCGATCCCCGTGAGCCATCGAACGGGGGCGACCCAATGTGGTCGCCGCTTTTTTATTCTACCCCGCCCCGGTTCAATAACTGGGTTTAAGGAGCGCTTTGAGCGAACTTTTGAACGGATTCGGTTTGGGCCTGCTGAACATGGTGAATCCGTGCGTGCTGCCGCTCTTCCCGGCGTTCGTCGCGTATCTGGCGGGCAATCAGAGCGTCCTGACCAACCGCCGCATCGCGCGTTGGCTCGGCCTGATCGCCCTGCTGGGCGTGCTGACCGCCATGCTCGCCATCGGCTTGATCTTGGCCGTGCTCAAGATAGCTGTCGGGCCAGCGCTGGCGATCGTGCTGCCGCCGATCTACCTGATCGTGATCGGAATGGGCGTGCTGCTGATCGTGCATCGCAATCCGTTTGAGCGGATCAGCGCAATCCGCGCGCCCGTCCTTCAAAATCCGATCCTCAGCAGCTATCTTTACGGGTTGTTGTATGCGCCGATGGTGCTGCCGTGCTGCGGGCCGCTGGTGGTCGGCGTGTTCGCGTATGGGGCGGCGGACCCTGGCACCGTCATCAATGGGGCACTCTATTTCGTGGCTTTCGGTTTAGGCTTTGGGCTGCCGCTGTTGATTTTACCGCTGCTGGCGGAGTCGGTGCGCAAGCCGCTGCTAGGTTGGATGCTCGCCCATCACGCGATCCTCGAACGGGCGGCGGGCGTGCTGCTGATTGCGATCGGCGCATTCGGGCTATTCACCGATTGGGACTTGATCCAGCATTACTGGTTTGGGGCAAATCGATGACGTTACAGAACGGGCCGCCGTCTGAACGAAAAATACCCAAAAAGCAGTTTGCCGACACTGCGCCTCCCCGCGTATAATCGCGCCTCATACGCGCCTATAACGTCACCCGAACCGAGTGGGCCATGCCTGACGATCAAAAGTTATCCAACGCGGTCTTCATCAGCTATCGACGGCAAGCCAGCGAAGACCTTGCCTACGCCATTTATCAGGGTCTCCGGCTGCGTCAGATCGATCCGTTTTTCGATTATCAGAGCATCCCGGCGGGGCGCTGGCTCGAAACGATCTTGCGGCAGATCGCGGCGCGACCGTATTTTCTCCTGGTGTTGGCTCCCGGCACGTTGGAACGTTGCGCCAATCTGGATGACATCCTGCGGCGCGAAATCCAGGAGGCCGTTACCCTCGATCGCATGATCGTCCCGCTCACGACGCATCAGTTCGACCGCGCGGACGTGGGCAAATATCTGCCACCGCTCCTCGCGCGCACGATCAACGATTTTCAAGGCTTGGATTTACCATCTTCGCGGACGTATTATGAGGCCGCCTTCGACCGACTCCGTGATCGCTATTTGAGTCCGATCCCGCTGATCGTGACACCGCCACCTATCGCCGATCTGGAACTGCTGCGCGACCATCAAGCCAAAGTCGATACTGTCGTGTCCGCGCGGCCAGCGTCCGCCGCACTGCATCTTGTCAAAGCTACCGCTGTCCTGCCTCCAACATCTACTCAACAGCGCTTGCTTGACATCATGCTTGATCCGAGGCACCCGCCCGCCGAACGTGCCAAAGCTGGCGACGATCTGAACCAATTCGGCGATCCGCGCCCCGGTGTTGGTCTACGCCCAGACGGCTTGCCTGATATTGAATGGTGCGAAGTGCTGGGCCTTGCCTTCATTTATCAAAACGGCGAAAAACACACATTACCAACCTTTCACATTGCCAAATATCCCATCACTTATAAGCAATTTGGGGTTTTCCTAGCTGCACCCGATGGCTTCAAAAATGCGGATTGGTGGCGGGGCTTGGACTCGGACGGGTTAACACAACAGCAAGGCGGACCGGGCGGCCAATTTTGGAAACTGGATAACCACCCGCGCGAGAACGTCTCATGGTACGATTCGATGGCCTTTTGTCGATGGCTGAGTGCGAAATTGAGTTGTGAAATCCAGTTACCAACAGAATTAGAATGGGAAAAAGCGGCACACGGTACGAAGGGTCGTGAATATCCCTGGGGAGATGGCTATCGCATTGGCTATGCCAACATTGATGACACCGATAAAGGAATTTACCTGGAGCAGACAACGGCAGTTGGCATTTATCCGCAAGGCGCATCTCCCTATAAAGTAATGGACATGAGCGGTAATGTCTGGGAATGGACACAAACTGACTACAATAATCCAAACAACCGTGACCTTAGCGCGTCGGTACCCCGGGCGTTGCGCGGTGGTTCGTGGTTCAACCTTCGCAACTACGCGCGCGCGTCCTCTCGTTTCTGGTTCGGACCCCATTTTCGAAGCTGGTACCTCGGTTTTCGGGTGGTTTGCTCCGTTCCTGTTTCTTAGATCTGTATTCGGGAGACTCTGCTCTTCGGGGCTTCCGCCCAATCGAATTTTTGAAAACTCATCCTCTCAATCACTCTTGCCAGAACATACGTTCTATGATAAACTCCGATCCTCTATTAATCGGCGGATAGATTGATACCATTTATCTTACTAATTCTATTGCTCTTGCATTGTTAGCAATGAGCAATTATCCAGCGAACTCCACCCACCCCGTCTGCACCCGATCATTGCACCCCGCCCATATCAACGTTGATCCGCATTGCCGTGTACCTATCACCATTTCGCTTCGATGCACTCGTTACGCGGCAAAGTACCTCCCGAACGCTATTGATCCGAGGGTTTCCGAAAACATCAACTTTATCAATGAGAGCAACGAGAGCAATAGAAGTGCGACTCCCCCTCTCCGTGATTACGGAGAGGGGGCTGGGGGGTGAAGTGAATCCGGGGTTCTTTCCCCCGCCTTCTCGATCGCCTCAATAATCGCGTAATAGCCCGTGCAGCGGCACAAATTACCCGTGATGCTCGCCATGATCTGCTCGCGCGTCGGATGCGGACACTCTTCGAGCAGTTTGGCGGCGGCCATCACGAAACCCGGCGTACAGTAGCCGCACTGCACCGCGCCCGACTCGGCAAACGCCTTTTGCACCGGATGTAGAGTTTGCGTTTCGTCCGTCGCCAAACCTTCGATCGTCACGATCTCTGCACGGTGGGCGCGCGGAGCGGGAACCATGCACGCCATGACCGCTTCGCCATCCAGAAACACTGTACACGCGCCGCATTCGCCCTCGGCACAACCTTCTTTGGTGCCCGGCAGCTTGGCATCTTCGCGCAGAAAGCGGAGCAGCGTTTTATGGCCGCCCGTCTCGAATGTCCGCACCGCGCCGTTGATCGTCGTCTCAATCGGCGTCGAGTCATGCGCGATCAGCTCGGTTAGCGGCGTTGCACCGTGTACGCGCCCCCACAACATTGGCGGCGCAACTGGAAACGCTTTGCGCTCCTCACCCGCCGCAATCGCACGCAGTGCCCGCGCCACCAACACCTGGATCATTGCCGTCCGATATTCGGCGGTACTGCGTACATCATCGATCGGATCGGGCGTGATTGCGGCCAAGCGCGCGGCTTCGGTGATCGATTCGGGTGTGAGGCGCTTGCCGATCAGCGACGACTCCGCCGTCGGGACGCGCACGATCGTTGGTGCGACGCTGCCCAATGCGATACTGGCGCGCGCGATCGTGATACCATCCGTCTCCAAGCCGAGCACAACCGCGACATTCACCACCGCGATTGCCTGCGCCCGCCGCAAGCCGTGCTTGATGAACATCCCGCGATCGGACTCGGTCAGCGCCGGAATATGGATCGCAGTCAGCATTTCGTCGGGGTGCATGGCCGTCTGCCGGAAGCCCGCGTAAAAATCGGCGAGCGCGAGTGTCCGTTCGCCCGCCAGCGAAGTCAGCGTGACCGTCGCATTGAGCGCCCACAGCGGTGTGATCGTATCGTTGGCAGGGCTGGCCGTGATCAGGTTGCCCGCCACCGTACCGCGATTGCGAATCTGCGGCGCGCCCACTTCCCAGGCCGCTTGCGCCAATGGAAGCGCCCGCCGCCCGATTAGCGCGCTATCGACGACCTGATTGTGCGTCACGAGCGCGCCGAGCCGAATCGTGTCACCGTGCAGCGCGATCGAGTCGAGGCCAGCTACCCGCGAAATATCGATCAGCGTATCCACGCTCGTTCGGACGCCGCGTTCGAGTTCGAGCAAAATGTCCGTGCCACCCGCGACGATCCGCGCGCGTGATTGATGTGCGGCCAGCAGCGTCAGCGCCTCGCCGATGGTGCTGACGCTGTGATAATGTTCCCACATGCGATGGATGAGTCCTTCTTTCAGATTCATCTCACCCCCGTCTCCTCTCCGTAATCACAGTGAGGGGAGTTGAGCCGCTCCCCTCCACCTGGGGGAGAGGGGGTAGGGGTGAGCGCTTTTTTGGGTAAGGCTCTTACAGCTTCGTCACGAAGTCCGCGACCGTCTCTTCGGGCGTCAACCACTCGCCGCCCAGATGCAAGCGCAGCGCCTCCTGATGCTTGATCAGCCATACGTACAGATCGGCTTCGGTGCGGCCAGGGAAATGATCGAGCACATCAAACCTGCGAATCAAGTCGATCATCGGCGAATACACGTTGTCGTACCAGCTTTCGACGGCTTGCGCATAAGTAATATCGCGCTTTTGATCGAGTCCCATGAAGTATCGATGCACTTGGATGTGTTCCAGGAGTGTACGGTAGCCCGCTGGCTCGGTCAGGATGATCTGGCTGCCCCGACGCAACACATTCAGCCGCGTTTTGCGCAGGAAGTTCGCGTAGCCTTCTTTGATCAGCAAATCGTCTTGCTCGATGTTCGAGTCGATGGGCACGGCGGTCAGCAGCTCAGTCACATAGGCTTCGATCGTCTTGGAACCCAGTTGGCGTGCCACCGACACCCGATGATTGCCATCGATCACGAAATACGCATCCCCCACTTTATAGGCTTCAATCGGTGGGAAGCCCGACGGCCCGCGCGCCATCGCATCCAGCCGCTGCCAGCGCGAGCGTACCGCATTGGTGCGCGGCAGAAAGGTGCGCGTGAAGTCCTGGTAGCGCCCGACGCTGCCGATGATCTTCGCAAGTTCGATCTCTTGCAACCCGATGTACCGTTCATCGTGCAGCCGCAGCCGCTCTTTGACCTCCTCGAAACGCATCAGATCGATCGATTTGCGCGTCAACAGACTCCAGGCTTCTTGCCAGAATGCGCCCATGCGCGCCCGACTAAAGTTGCGGAATGACTCCGAAACCGAGACGGCACTATCTGGGTCCATGAGATTTACCCTCGTTCAGTTAACGTTAAGACCTTGACCGGGTTGATATTGATGATCTCACACCCTTCAAACTGCGTGACCGTCGTTTGCCGCCGATCCCAGGTATCGATATGCCCATGAATCAGATAACGCGGGCGATACCACCGGATGAACCAGCGCATCGACCGGAAACCATGATGGGGCAAATCACCCCGATCATGGATACCTTGTGGGGGTGAGTGCGTTACCAGCACATCGATTCCATGTTCGGCGTGGCTGCGTCGCCAGATCAGCCGAGGCCCAAAGTCGAGTACCATGCGCGTCATTGACAACTCGTCGTATTGGGCGTCGCCACCGTTGTAGCGCATGGAGCCTTCCAGCCCCGCAAACGATAGTCCCTTGTAGAACACCACTCGCCGATGTAAGTTCTCTCCGCCCGGGTCACTGTCCGTGTAGCCCACGTCGTGATTGCCCCGGACAAAAAACAACGGCGCTTCTAAAATCGAAGCGATATATTCGATATAAGCGGCTGGCATGTCGCCGCAACTGATTACAAGTTCGGTGTCGGGATAGGTGCGCCGCAAAAAGTCGGCGTTCTCCATCTGTGGTAATACATTATCACTGATTGCGAGTATTTTCATGTTAAATTTTGACCAAAGTTTTGTGCCGAATCTTCGGGCAGGGGTTCCATCTTTCTTGACGCGGATTTTGCGACGCACTTTAGCACACAATACCATCGTCTTGCAAACCCGCGCCCGAAAGCCCCAGGGCGATTGCATCAAAAGTCGTGGAATCAGGCGGACGCGGCAAGCCGTCGTCCCTACAAAATCCGCCATTCCTGTACCGCTTACTGAGACGCAAGGGGTCGGGGGTTATCTGGTACAATAGCGCGCAAACCGGTTTCTTCCGTTTTTGTGCAAGGTTATGATCAGTTATGACTAATTCTCCCGCTCGTAAGCAGACCGTCGGCGTCATTTTCGGCAGCCGTTCGGTCGAGCACGATGTGTCAATCGTCACCGCGCAGCAGGTGATCCGCGCGCTCGATCCCGCCAAATACGCAGCCGTCCCGATCTACATCACCCGCGACGGCCAATGGTTGACGGGCGCGCCGCTCGCCGATTTGAACACTTTCAAAGCCGCTGACGTGGCAAAAGTGGCGGGCGTCCAGGCGACGACGCTCTCGCCCAGCATCCAGCACCACGGCTTGATCACGCCGCCGATCAGCGGCTTATTCGGTAAATCGACGCTGACGCGGATCGATGTGCTGTTCCCATGTGTGCATGGGACACATGGCGAAGATGGTACGCTGCAAGGTTTGTTCGAGCTGGCGAATATTCCCTATGTTGGCGCGGGTGTGGCGGCTTCGGCGGTGGCGAACGACAAAATTCTGGCGAAGGCGGTGCTCAAGCAGGCGGGCATACCGGTGATCGAAGGGGTCGCATTCAGTCGCCACGAATGGCTGATCGACCGCGATCGGCTGATCAAACGCTTCGAGACGGCGCTCGGCTATCCGGTATTCGTCAAGCCTGCTACGCTCGGATCGAGCATTGGCGTCGCCCGCGCGGCGGATCAGACGGCGGCGTTAGCAGCAATCGAGATTGCGCTCAGTTTCGATCGGCGTATCTTAGTTGAAGCGGCGATTATCGACGGAACGGAGATCAATTGCGCCGTGCTTGGGAATACGAATGTACGTCCCTCCGTGCTCGAACAGCCGACCTCGTGGGAGCAATTTCTGACTTTTGATGACAAATATATGCGTGGCAGCGATGGCATGAAGGGCGCAGAGCGGATCATTCCCGCGTCGCTGTCCGCCGAACTGACTGCCGCGATCCGCCAAATGGCCGTCGATGCCTTCCGCGCAATCGATGGCCGGGGCACGGCGCGTATCGACTTTCTATTGAAGGACGGTGCGGTCTTCGTCAACGAGATCAACACGCTGCCAGGTTCGTTGGCATTTTATCTGTGGGCAGAGGAGAAGATGACTCCGACGGCGGTCTGCGATGAGTTGATTCAGTTGGCTTTTGAGGCGTTCGCAGAAAAACGTCGCACCACCTACGATTATCAGAGTGGGCTGGTCGCACACGCCGCCGCACACGGTCTCAAAGGCATGAAGAAATAATCAGATAGCCGAATGATCATGGGAGCAAAAATGACACGCCTCGGACTAACTCGACGATTGCTGATTCTGATCGTGATCCTCCTGATAAGCGGCGCGGCCAATCTCGGCGGCAGCATCGCACGCGCCCAGGATGGGGCCAACAAGTTGCTCACCTTCGGCAGTTCCTCGCCGGGCAAAATCGACGATACGGCTTTCACTGATGCGTGGCATGTGCATAGCAAAGGTAAGGAGCGCATCTCGATCAGTGTGGAGCGTACCGA
Source organism: Aggregatilineales bacterium (assembly GCA_038230635.1). Taxonomy (GTDB): domain Bacteria; phylum Chloroflexota; class Anaerolineae; order Aggregatilineales; family UBA2796; genus JBBRMW01. Next base: position 15,199 of record JBBRMW010000129.1, read on the forward strand.
CGGGACACTTGTGCCCACGCTCACCCTCAGCGACGATCAAAACAATGTCGTCGCCAAAGCCGATCACGATCCCACTTTCGCCAAAGCCAGCATTAGCAGCTTGATCTTTCCGAGTTCCGGCGAATTTACGATCACGGTCGGGCGCATCAAAGGCAAAGAGGGCAAAACGACGGGCGGTTACAAATTGATCGCGCTGCGGCTCGGACGCGCCGAACAATCGGGGATACCGTTCGTGCAGGGGGAATTGAAAGTGGGCACGCCGCTGGCTGGCAGCCTGCTGGCAACCAGTTGGAGCGACACTTGGCAGATCACACTGGACAGCACCGCACCCGTGACACTGACCGTCAAGCGCAAGGGTGGTACGCTCGTGCCTGTGATTACGGTGTCGGACGCAACGTATAAACTGATCGACAGCGCCATCCCCGATGAGACGTTCGCGGCGGCCAGCATCTCCAATTTTACGCCGTCCGCCGCTGGCACGTATCTGGTGACGGTTGCCCGCATCGACGGCATCAACGGCGCAACATCCGGCGACTACGAGCTGACGGCGACGCGCTAATTCAGTCAAAAAACTCACCCCAGCCCCTCTCTATAAAGGTCCTGACTTTTTTGGACAGTCTCTTTCAGAATGGGGTAGGGACGTAAGGGGTGAGGTTTATCAATATGCTGAGTTTGATTGATTTCACCTTCAGCTTCACAGCCGTAGGGTGAGGGGTCGCCGTCCTGCAATTTTGCAATCCCCCTAGCCTATTTGGGCGGTGCGATGCAACGTGCTAGGTAATACCACCGGGTTGGGTTGGGCAGTTCGAGTTTCGCACGCTTGCCAAAATCTGCCAGCGGAACAACCCACAGAGTGGCCGTATTGTGTACAGCGTGCATCGGTACTGCAATATAGTAGATACTGGATAACTAACCATACCGCGCGCGCAGCATTCCCACACGAGAAAACCTTGGGTAGCTTGGCGTGATGGGCGGTATTGAGTATTATTTTTTGACATTCCAAAAACAAGACCAGCG
>JBBRMW010000130.1:0-16019 GCA_038230635.1 Aggregatilineales bacterium
GGGCGACCAATAAATGATCAAAGTAGGCATAATCGTTTGTCCCTCAAGTTCCTGGACGGGGCGGGGACTGCAAGATTTCGAGCGTGATGTCGTCGGGATCGAGGAAATAGCAAGTGAAGCCGCCATTGTTGATACCCGCCGTGATCGCCACCGGCTCCGACTTGAAGCGCACGCCCAGACCGACCATGCGCTTATATGCGGCGTGGATGTCCGCCACCTGAAACGCCAGATGCGCGCTGCCAGGCCGACAAGTGGCCGTATCGGTCGGTTCGCACTCTGGCGAAACATACTGCACCAGTTCGAGCAAATGGCCGGAACGCTGTTGCGCCATTGCCTCGACGGTCAATTGCGCCACTTTCAGATGCGCGCCCGGATAACCGACCAGTTTGGCGGTGTACTCGTTATGCTGGGTTTGCGAATGCACCAGCTTCATCCCGATCACGTCCGTGTAGAAGGCCACCGAGCGCTCGATGTCTTTGACGGTAAAACTAAAATGCCAGTATGCGATGAGCATCATTAAAACTCCTGAAAAGGCGACTGAACCTATTTTACGCGCATCCTTGTATCATCTGTCGCTAACGGAGCATCTGCTTCCCGTGACTCGACCGTCCGCTCGATCACGAAGCGCGGACGGCGGCGCGTCTCATCCAAGTTGCGCCACAGATATTCGCCGAGAATGCCCGTCATCAGCAACTGCGCGCCCGATACGATCAGCAGCACGACCATGATCGACGCCCAGCCCTCGGCTTGAATCCCGAAGAACAGGCGCGAGATCACCACGATCAGCGCATAAGCGATCCCGATAACGCTCAGGCTGATACCCAAGATCGAGGCGGCGCGCACGGGCATATACGAAAACGCGACGAACGAGTCGATGAAATATTTGATCTTGCGCATCAGCGTCCACATCGAAGTGCCGTAACGCTTTTCGCGCACCCGTCGATGGTAGTAGATCACTGCCGGATCGAAGCCCAGCCACAGGATCAGCCCCATCAAATAGGCGTTGCTTTCTTTAATACCCTTGATCAGGTCGCACACCTGTCGATCGATCAGGAAAAAATCAAAGCCACGCTTCGGCATCGTCTTGATCGCGTAGCGCCGAAACAGTGCATAAAACGTATCGGAGAGCAGCGAAGTCAGGCCTGGGTCTTCACGGGTGGCGCGCGCGGCCAACACCACCTTTTTGCCGTCACGCCACAGCCCCAACATCTCGTCGAGCAGTTCAGGCGGGTCTTGCAGATCAGCCGCGATCGCGCCAATCACCTCGCCGCGCGATTCATCCAACCCCGCCAGCAGTGCCGCATTCGATCCAAAATTGCGCGACAGCTTGACGATCCGCATTCGCGCTTCGGTGTCAGCCAGCCCGCTTAACACCGCGAACGAGTCATCCGTCGAGCCATCGTCCACAAACACGAACTCGAACCGATCCGCGCTGTTCTTGGCTGCCAATTCCTGAAACTTCGCCAGCAGATCGGGCAGGCTGGTCGCGTTATGATAAACTGGTACGACGATCGAAACAAAACTCATGGTTGGTTGATTTCCACATTCTCTGAATCAAGGCCAAAATGGGCGAGGATGCGCGCGCAATTCTCCGGTTCGACATCGCGCAAATGCTTCGCCGGGACGCCCGCCACGACCGTCCAGGGTGGCACATCGCGCGTGACCATCGCGCTCGGCGCGACGATCGCGCCCATGCCGATCTCGACGCCCGCCGCCAGATTCGCGCCCGTGCCGATCAGCGCGAACCGCCGGATGGTCGGGCCACGTACCTCGAACGACTCCAGCCCGAAACGCTTCAAATACACATCGTTATCGTTGACACTTTGCACGCCCGGTCCGATAAACACGTCCGCCTCGATCTGCATGTTCCCGGTCAGGATCGCGCCATCGATCACGCGGGTGCGTTCGCCGACCGTCGTGTCGTACATGACCAGAACGCCGCGCCCGATCACGACGCCATCCGCAAACGTACAGCCCTCGCGGATCGTCGCCAAATCGCCGATCAAGACGTTCGTGCCGATGCTCAAGCCCGTGTAGAGCACCGCGTTTGCGCCGATGATGCTGCCTGCGCCGATGGTCAGTGGGCGCGCACTGCTATCGACGGGGCGCGTCGTCGTGCCGGCGGCCAGCGGCGGACGCCCGATCAGCGCGCCATCGAAGATCGTGACGCCCGCGCCAATCGTGACGCCCGGATAAATCGTGACGTTGTTACCGATACGCACATTCTCGCCAAGCACGGTATCTGAGGCAAGCACGACATTTTGACCGATCGCGTTCACCAGTAATGCGCCTTGTGCTGCCGATAGAACACGATCGTTTCGACCAATCCCGCGTGCAGATCGGTTGTCGGCTCCCAGCCGATCAAGCGCCGGATGCGCGAAATATCGGAGTAGAAATCGCCCGGCTCCTGCGCCTTGCGTTCCGGCGAAAAGGGCGCGAATTCCCATGCGCCACCACCGTTGGCTGCGATCATTGCCTCCGCCAGTTCAATGAAGTTGGTCGGTTTATCGACGCCCACATTCATCACGATCCCGCGCGCCGAATCGTCGAGCGCCGCCATCAAAATCGCGTCCACGCAGTCGTCGAGGTACAGAAAATCGCGCTTGATCAGGCCATCGCCGAAGATTTTGAGCGGCTGGCCGTCGATCACCAGCCGCACAAACCAATTGACAACGCCATAGCGCGAATGCTGCATCTGCGCGCGCGGCCCATACACATTGGTCAGGCGCAGCAAGACGGCGTGGATGTTGTGAATATCGTTGTAAACTTCAATGATCTTTTCGGCGGTCAGGTTCGAGATTTCGTAGATGCCTTTGGGGTGCGTTGGCGCGTCTTCGGAGACGGGCAGTGACACCGCCGGGCCATATTGGCCGCGCGTCCCAGTGTGAATCACGCGCGCGCCAGGATTGTGATGTTTGATCGCTTCCATCACGATCGCAGTGCCCTTGATGTTGATGTCGATGTCCGGGAACGGATCGGTTTGGCTCAGGATATGATCGACCTGCCCCGCCAGATGAAACACGAAATCCTGACGCTGCACGAGATAGTTCATTACATTGATGTCGCGGATGTCGCAAAAATTGACCGTCACCTGATCTTTGAACGGCTCGATATTGAACATATTGCCGCCATAGCCGGGGATCATTGCATCGGCGATCGTGACCTCTGCGCCCAGTGCGACCAACTTGAGCGCCAAATTGCTGCCCGTGAAGCCCATACCGCCCGTGATTAGCGCGCGCGTCCCTTTGAAGGCGTTCAAAGCGACGCGGGTCATGCGGGCATACTTTCGAAACTGCGACTCACCGCCTCAGCGATTATTTCGATGTCGGCGGCGGTCAAGCCAATGTACATCGGCAGCGACACAATCTCGCCTGCGATTTTTTCGGTGACGGGCAGCGATCCTGGCCTATAACCCAAATCAGCATAGGCAGGCTGTAAATGAATCGGCAGCGGATAATGGATCAGCGTGCCCACGCCGTTCGCCTTGAGCGCAGCCATCAAGGCATCGCGGTTCGGATGGCGCACCACATACAGGTGATAAACGTGGTAGGCATCGGTGCGCACAACCGGAATGGTGACGCCCCGCAAATGTTCGTCGTAGGCCGCAGCGAGCGAGCGGCGCGTCTGGTTGTGCTCGTCCAGATGCGCCAGCTTGACGCCCAGAATCGCGGCTTGCAGTTCATCGAGGCGGCTGTTCATGCCCCGTTCGGCATGGTGATAGCGCTGTGTCTGGCCGTAATTGCGCAGCCGTCGCAGCCGATCGGCATAACCTGCGTCGTTCGTGATTACCGCGCCACCATCGCCATACGCGCCGAGGTTCTTGGTCGGATAGAAGCTGAACGACGCCAGATCGCCCACCGTGCCGACGATCCGATCATGATCGCGTGCACCGTGTGCCTGCGCGCAGTCTTCGATCAGCAGCAGGTGATGCTTGTCGGCGAGCGCGCGCAATGCAGTCAGATCGGCGGGCTGACCGTAAATGTGCACGGGCAGTAGGGCGCGCGTGCGGGGCGTGATCGCGACTTCGGCGGCGGCGGGCGAAAGCGCGTAGGTGTCGGGGTCAATATCGACGAGCACGGGTTTCGCGCCCGCCCGTTCGATCGCACAGACCGTCGCCACCGCCGTATGCGCAACCGTGATCACTTCGTCGCCCGCGCCGATGCCCGCCGCACGCAAGGCCAGTTCGATCGCGTCCGTGCCATTGGCGACGCCGACCGCGTATACGACGCCGTGATAGGCCGCAAACGCCGCCTCGAACGCCTCGACTTCGGGGCCGAGGATATACCAGCCGCTCGCCAGGGCGCGTTCGGCGGCGGCGGTCAATTCGGCGGCCAGTTGATGATGGAGCGGCTTGAGATCGTTAAATGGGATCATGTGGTTCACGATCGCAGAGCCTCACTTTTCTCCATAAATGTTGGGACGTCGATCAGCGAGCACAGGCATTTTCGCACGGATTTCGTCTACCATATCGGTGTTGATCCGCGCCGAGAGCAGCATTTCGCCCTCGCCGCCTTCGCACACGAACTCGCCCCAGGGATCGACGATCATCGAGTGACCGCAATAGGTCGTGCCGAGCGACTCGCCCACGCGGTTGCAGGCGATGATGAACATTTGATTTTCGATCGCGCGCGCTTGCAGCAGTGTTCGCCAATGATTCAGGCGTGGATGCGGCCATTCGGCGGGGATAATTACGACTTTCGCGCCTTCGACGGCATAGCGGCGGAACAATTCCGGGAAACGCAGATCGTAGCAAATGGCGAAACCCGTCCGTCCCCAGGGCAGATCGACCGTCAGCGGCGACTCGCCAGGGCTGAGATACTGCGGCTCGTTGAGCGGCCCGAACAGGTGAATCTTGCGATACGCGCCCATCACGCCTGATCGTGGCGAAAAGACCGCCGTACTGTTATAGACGCCGACGCCGCGTTTTTCGAGCATCGAGCCGATGACGTGAATATTCGAGTTGCGCGAGAGGGCGGCCACCTGCGCGAACAAGCCCGTGCTCAGCGAACTGGCATTTTCCTTCGCTTTGTCGAGCGCATAGCCGTTATCCCACAGTTCCGGCAACACGATCAGTTCGCAGCCACGTCGGGCGGACTCATTGGTCAGGTCTTGCATGGCCGTCCAGTTGGAGCGCGGATCGCCTGCTTTGATGTGGATTTGTGCCAAGCTGACGTTCAAAATCGGCATCTAAAAAAGTTCCCATTAAATGCGTAGGCAAGTGAATGGACAGTTTACCGCGTTTTGTGGAAAGGTAACAGCATCGCGCCGCCAGGGCACGTGCAAAGTCGCGGAACCTCACCCCCAGCCCCTCTCCGTCCTCACGGAGAGGGGTGCAAGACTCGACTCGGTCTCGATCTTTGGCGGAGCGGTGTGGTTTGACGCCCCCTCGCTGTAGTGACGGGGAGGGGCGGGGGTGGAGTACTTTGAGACATTTTCTGGACTTTGCACGTGCCCTGCCGCTCGCGTCCCAGGGCTTTTGCAAAGTCGTAGACCCCACCTCCTAGCCCCCATCCCCACTGACGTGGAGAGGGGAATCACCGTCTTTGCCCCCTCTCCACGTCAGTGGGGATAGGGGGTTGGGGGTGGGGTGAATGGTGATCTCAACACTTCTCCCTGACTTTGCAATCGCCCTGCAACAGATGATACGCTATGGACGATAATGACATCATAACGATATACTGAAGTATCTGCTGTGCGTGATTTCCCTGACTACCCTTTGAGATCGGGCGATTTGGCGATCTCGGATTCCTCCAGCGCGGCATATGGAGACTGATTTTCTTTGACTCTGTTTTGCGGTCAATAATCGCTTATGCCAAATACACTGTACATCGTGCCGACGCCGATCGGCAATCTGGAAGATATTACGCTGCGGGCGCTGCGAATCCTGCGCGAGGTCAGCTTGATCGCGGCGGAAGATACGCGCACCACCCATAAATTGCTCGATCGCTATGAAATCACCACGCGACTGACCAGCTATCACGAGCACAACAAGCTCGGCAAGCTCGAGGCGATCTTCGAGGCGTTGGCGGTGGGCGATGTGGCGCTTGTCTCCGATGCGGGCACGCCGGGCATCAGCGATCCGGGCTACGAGTTGATTGGGGCGGCGATCGCGCGCGGCGTGACGATTGTGCCGCTGCCGGGCGCATCCGCCGTGACAACCGCTTTGATCGCGTCGGGGTTGCCGACCGATGGCTATGTCTATGTGGGTTTTTTGCCACGCAAAGATAGGGCGCTCCGCGATTTTCTGGCCGATCTCAAAACGGAGCGCCGTACCCTGATCGCCTACGAAAGTCCCAATCGGCTGGTCGAGACATTGGCCGCGATCGAAGCCGTGCTCGGCGATCGATCGGTGGCGGTGGCGCGCGAACTGACGAAGCTCTACGAGGAAATTTTCCGAGGTGCAGCCAGTGCGGCCCGCGCCCACTTTACGACGCGCGAGCCACGCGGCGAGATCACGCTGGTGATCGCGGGCGCGCCAATCGCACTGATCGAAGTGTGGGATGAAGATCGCGTTCGGGCGGCGCTAACAGCGCGCATTGGAACGGGCGAATCGCGCAAAGAGGCGGCACGCATTGTGAGCGATGAGTCGGGTTGGTCACGCCGCGACGTGTATAATCTCTGATAACAGAAGGCGAGTGACCACGCCGGGTTCGCCCGCAGAATCAAGGAACTCTCTATTGGTAACGCATGATTTGCGGCGGGCGACGCTCCGGCGGACGATCGCACGCCTGGATCGCACGAATGCGGCGCTCAAAATCCGCATTGATCGGGTTGGCTGGCTGCGGTTGGCGATCTTTTTGATCGGTTTGCTGGTCACGGTGGTGGCTTTTTTTGCGGCAGGCGCGCCGCTTTTTTGGCTCAGCGGCATTTTGACGGTAGTTAGTTTTGGCGGGGCAGTCGGCTATTATCGCTGGCTGAGTGGGTGGGGGGTGCGCTATGCGTCGCTGCGTGCGATCAAAGCGGCGCACGCTGCACGGATGGATCGTGCCTGGGACGATCTGCCGCCCGCGCAATCCGACTCGACACATCCGTTGGCCGTCGATCTCGATTTGACGGGCGCGCGATCGTTGCTGCGGCTGCTCGACGCGACGACTTCGGTGGAAGGCAGCGAGCGCTTGCTGGCGTGGTTGCTCGATTCCGAGCCGGAACTGGCGACGATCGAAAAGCGCGCAAAGCTCGTCGCCGAACTTCGAACGCTGCCGCTATTTCTCGATCGGCTGCGCGTGAATGCGGCGCGCGCCAACGGTGGCACGGGGCGCTGGCGGGCGCGTGGACTGTTGACATGGTTCGATCTCGATCCCGAAACGTCGTATGTGCGCTGGCTGTGCGTTTTGATCCCGTTGGCACTGGTGAATCTCGTGTTGTTGGCGACATCTCCGGTGTTGTGGGGCGTCGGTTATGTCATCTACATGGGCATCTATTTTACCAAAACGCGCAGCCTGAGCGAACTCTCGAATAAAGCAATGACCGCGCAGGCCTTTTTGCGGCAGCTTTCGGCGATCTTCGGGACTTTGGAACTCTGGCGCTATGTCGAGGGGAGTACGCTCGAATCGTTGTGCGTGCCGTTCAAAGGGGCGGGACGTCCCTCGATCGCACTGCGTCGCATTGGTTGGCTGGTGACGGCGGTCAGCTTTACGCATAATCAGTTTACTTGGTTAATCGTCAATTCGATCGTGCCCTGGGATATGATCTTTGGCGAGATCATGCGGCGCGAACGGATGCGGCTGTCGAAGACTTTACACGGGTGGCTGGATGCGTGGTTCGAGTTGGAGGCGAGCGGTTCGCTGGCGACGTTCGGTTATCTGAATCCCGCCTACGCCTTCCCCGATCTGCACGCCGATGCGGGCGAACCGACGTTCGCGGCGCGCTCGCTCACGCATCCATTGATTCCGGTGACGGTGAGCGTTGCCAACAATGTCACGATCGCGGAACCGGGCGTGCTGATCCTGATCACCGGATCGAATATGGCGGGCAAAAGCACATTCCTGCGCACGCTCGGCCTGAACCTATGTCTGGCGTATGCGGGCGCGCCCGTCGCGGCGGCAAGTTTGCGGGCGGGGGTGTTTCGCGTATTCACGAGCATCCGCGTCAGCGACTCGGTGACGGATGGTTTTTCGTACTTTTACGCGGAGGTGCGCCGCCTCAAAGCACTGCTCACAGCGCTCGAAGCCGACGATGAGCGTCCCTTGTTTTTCTTGATCGACGAGATTTTCCGGGGCACGAACAATCGAGAACGGCTGATCGGTTCGCGCTCATATATTAACGCCTTGACGGGGCGCAACGGACTCGGCGTGATCTCCACCCACGATCTGGAATTGGTGGCGCTGGCCGATACGAACGCACAGGTGCAAAACTTCCATTTCCGCGAGGATGTGATCGATCGGCAGATGGTGTTCGATTACCTGTTCCGCCCTGGGCCGTGCCCGACGACGAATGCGCTGCGGATCATGCAGTTGGAAGGCTTGCCGATCGAGGCGGAGGCGGGCATCCCTAATGAATGAAAGCGCTTAAACCACGCGCTAGGTGGTGCAAAGAACAGGTTTCAGGTTGTGTCCATCAAGCGCCGCCCTTGTCAAAACCCGCGATCCGGTGTAGACTCCGTCCGCTTGTGCGTCCGTTAACAATCGCGGACGCCTTTCCGCTCCCGCGCCAGATGCCGATCGGCAGTGGGGGCAATCCCGTGGAAAGGAGGCAAATACCACTATGCAAAATCGTGAATACGAACTGACGTTTATTATCCCTTCGGACATCGCTGATGATGCGGTAACAGGCGTCGTACAGACCGTCCAGGGCTGGATCGAAGCCGGCGCAGGCAAAGTCACCGATGTGAACAACTGGGGCCGTCGTCATTTGATGTACCCCATCCGCGACTACAACGAAGGCACCTACGTGCTCTTCAAGGCTGAACTCGAATCGCCCGCCATTGCGGAACTCGAACGCAACCTGAAGCTGTCGCAGCAAGTGATCCGCTATTTACTCATTCGCATCGGGGAGTAACTATCGACCGGGTATCGTGAGCGCATGGTCGGCGAACTGGCCGAATCAGGAGTATTGTAATGAGCCGGGGCTTAAACAAGGTCATGATCATCGGCAATCTGGGCCGTGACCCGGAGATGCGCTATACACCCAGCGGTAGACCCGTGACGAGTTTTAGTGTGGTCACCAGCCGCACGTGGACGAGCGCCGATGGCGAACGCCGCGAGGAACACGAATGGTTCAACGTGGTAGCCTGGGGCAATTTGGCCGAAATCTGCAAATCGCACCTCAAAAAGGATCAACAGGTCTACGTCGAGGGGCGTTTGCAAACGCGCGGCTGGGAAGATGAAGAAGGTAAACGGCATTTTCGCACGGAACTGGTCGCCAACGAGATGATTGTGTTGGGCGATCGGCGCACCGTGGCCGAATTTGCCGATGAAGAAGACGACGAAGATAACGGCGACTACGCATTTTAGGCGGATCGCCGTCGGGGGATGGAGAACACAGAACCGTGAGCAACTACGAACGTGACCGCGATTCGAGAGATGGCGATGAGGGGGGTGGCCGTTTTGCGGGCCGCTTTGGTCCACGTCGCGCCAAGATTTGCAACTTCTGCGCCGACAAGGTGAAAGAAGTCGAGTACAAAGATTCCGATATGCTGCGCCGTTATCTGACCGAGCGTGGTAAAATCCGTCCGCGTCGCCAGACCGGAACATGCGCCAAGCATCAACGGAGTCTGCGGACGGCTGTGATTCGTGCGCGTCATCTGGCGCTCTTGCCGTTTACCGCCGGACATGTGCGCGGCGACTAAAGAACCTTGTCCCCAAATCAGGGACGGGCGACCACGCCGGGTTCGCCTCTACCCCGGACTGTCTTGGGTAGGGGCGAACTTGGCGTGGTCGCCCGCATTATCCGGTGGAGGAACTATAACGGATGGCTCTGAACAAACGTAACACAACCGGTCGCCCAGGTTCGACGCGGCGCGACCCGGCTGTGCGCAAAAAATATCGTTCGCGCTCGCAGCGTGAAAATGAAGCGAACCGCTTGGTGCTGCTCATTGCCGCCGCGATATCGCTTGTTATCATCGTCGTATTGGGCAGCGCGGTGCTGCTCGATGTGGTGATTCGACCAAATCAGTCGGTGATGAGTATGAGCGGCGTTAGCATTCCCCTGCGCGATTTTCAGCAGCGGGTGGCATACGAGCGGTGGCGCGACGGCAATCAATTGTCGTTTTATTACAACAATCAGTATTTCCGCCAGCAGCTATCGAACACACAGAGCGCGATCGGGCAGTTGTACCAGCAGATGCTCGACCCAACTTTGTATGGCCAGCGGGTGATGGACGAAATCATCCGTGAAAATGCCGTCCAACAGTATGCCAACGCCAATAATATCAAGGTCGATGACGGCGAAATACAAACGAGTTTGGGCAAATCGTTTGGCTACGATCCGAACCCGAAAACCGCAACTCCGACTCCGACGCCAACCGTCACGCTAACGGCACTGGTTTCCGCGACGCCAACGGCCACTTACACCATCACGCCGACGCCCTCGACGCTGCCGCCCAGCCCGACCGTGACGCAAACGCCGTACCCAACTGGCATCCCGACCAATACGCCGGGGCCGACCGAGCAGGCGCAAGACTACGACAAGACGAAATCCAACGTCTTCGATCAGGCGGTCAAACTGACCGGGCTGAGCCGTGATGTCGTTCAGAAACTCTTTACGCAGTCGGCCTATTTTCAAGAACTCACCAAGAAAGTCACCGAGGCGGTGGCGGGCAAGCTCGAAGCGATGCAGGACGAAGTCAAAGTACGTCATATCCTGGTCGCCGCCCAAGATTCCGCCGACGCGATTGTCAAAGCCGTAAACGGTGGCGCATCGTTCGCCGATCTGGCACGGGCGCTCTCGACGGATACGGGCAGCGGTGCAACGGGTGGTGAACTCGGCTGGGCACCGACGGGCAAGTATGTGGCGGAATTCGAGGGCTACGTCTGGGATACCAAGACGGTGGTGGGGGCAATCTCCGCACCGATCAAGACGCAGTTCGGCTTCCATGTGATCCAGTTGGAGGCGCGCGAAAAACGTGCCTTGACCGATCAGGAACAGCAGGATGTGCAGTCCAAGAAGTTCTCAGACTGGCTGACCCAGTTCAAGAAGGACAAGAACGAACAGACCTTCGATCCCGTGTGGCAGGGCAACATCCCCGACCAGCCCGGATTGGATAAGTTCGGCATCCCGACCACTTTGAGCCAGGGTTCAAACAATCCGCTGAGCGGCCTTCAGTAAACGCAGGCCAGAGTATCGAACGGACGCGGCAGATCGTCATCCCAACAAGAACGTCGGGTTTTGTTGGGAAGCGGCCTGCCGCGTCCGTTTTTTGATCGCCATTTGTAATGAGATTGAGACACGGGATTTTTCGCCCATTTCAGCGCAATGAGCGGCTCGCCGCGCCACCTTGCGCGCGTCCTACGTCAGCCCTACGCCAAGTATAGCGTCACTACGAACATCCGCGAAGTGCGGTATAATTCCCGATTGTGTGGCGCGCGCCTGGATAAGATAATGTCAGATACACTTTTCGGCAAACAACTCGGCGATTATCAGATTCGGGAGCTGCTCGGACGCGGCGGCATGGCGCGCGTGTACCTGGGTTATGACGCGCGGCTCGATCGGATGGCCGCCGTAAAAGTCATCAATAACGACTTTAATCCAGTCGATCGTGCCGAATATTTCGAGCGCTTTCAACGCGAGGCACGCGCCATCGCACGCCTGAACCATCCAAACATTGTCGGCGTTTACCAGTTCGGCCAATACGAAGACAGCTATTATATGGCGATGGTCTTCATCGAAGGCCGCGATGTGCGCCAGATTCTCCGCGAATACAGCGATCGACGCGAGATCATCCCGATGGCGGACGCGCTGAACATTGTGCGGGGCATCGGCGGCGCGCTTGATTATGCGCACAGCCGGGGCGTCATCCACCGTGACGTAAAGCCTTCCAATATCTTAATTAACAAAGAAAATCGCGCCATCCTGACCGATTTTGGACTGGCGCTGAGCACCAACGAAGGCACGCTCGGTCAGACATTCGGCAGCGCCCATTATATTGCGCCGGAACAAGCAATCTCCTCGGCCAAAGCGGTTCCCCAAAGCGATTTGTATTCGCTCGGCGTGTGCTTGTACGAGATGTTGACCGGACAAGTGCCGTTCGATGATCCGTCGGCGATGAGCGTGGCGCTCAAACATCTGCAAGACCCACCGCCGCCGCCCACGCTCTTCAACGCGCAGTTGTCGCCAGCCATCGAGCATGTGGTATTGCGCATCCTGGATAAAGACCCGACCCGCCGTTATGCGACAGGCGCAGAATTCACAGCGGCGCTCGAATCAGCCATCGAGAATCAAGCCCTACCGAGCACCTCCAAAATTTCGATTACGGCTATTCGTGCCGCCTTGCAAGCCGAGGCTGAAACACCGCCGCCACCCATTCCCATCCCAACGCCGCCACTCGATCCGGTCATTCCGCCCACAACCGCTTGGCCGTCTGCCGCCGAGACGCCGCCACCACCGCCGATTCTGCCACAAACGGCGATCGGCCCGCATCAACCGGGTGCCGTGACCCCCGCCAAAACGCCCGTACAGCGCCGTTCGTCGGCCTTGCCGCTCATGATCCTGCTGTTGGTTATCGGCATTGGTGGCCTGCTGATCGCACGGGGTGGCGGATTAAGTGGCGGCGCGTCCACCCAACCCGTCACGCAGATGGCGACCCAAACCGCGACCCAAGCCGCGACTCAGGCGGTGGCTATCGCGCCTTCCAGCCAAGCCACGCCCGCCGCCACCGAAAATCTTGCGGCCACGCTCGCCCCGACCGAATTCGTGACGAGCGCCGCCACCGTGAGCAGCACGACCACATCCACGGCAACCGATACGCCACAACCCAGCGCCTCGCCGACTGATCTACCGACTCCCTCCGAGACCCCTACGGTCACGACCCCTTCGAGTACACTGGACGCGACAATACCATCAAGCGCCACCGCAACGGATATCGTCCTCGTCACGACTGCGGCTAGTCCGACTGACGATATGACAGCGCGCGTGGATGTCTTGCTCGTGTACGAAAAGGGACAAATCGATTTGATCAACAAAACGACGCGCGCCATTTCGGTCAAAAATATGACCTTCGTGCAAAATGGACCCGATGCGCGCACGTTCGACGGTTCGTCATGGGCGAGCTTGATCGGGGATAACCTGCAACCCGGCGCATGTTATCAGGCGCTTCAGTTTGTACAACCACAGCCGCCGCCGCCCTCCGCGTTGCGCGATTGCAGCGTGCGAGCGGCTTATCAGGCAGTTGGGCAGACGCACCAATTTTGGATCGTGGCGGCCAATTCGACGGCCACCAGCTTTGATGTCCAGATCGACAATGTTACGGTTGTAACTTGTTCGATCGCCGCCGGTCGTTGCAGTTTCGCACTACCCAATGCATAATGCAAAATGTAATAAGGCGCGAGAGAATCATGTCGGAAAGTGCAACCAGCCAGCAGACTCGTCAGCTTGAGGTGCTCGTGCGCGTGTCATCTTTGCTCTCCACGCTCGATCTGGATCGCGTCTTGAATGAGGTGGTGCGACTGACCACCGAAGTCGTGGGCGCATCGAAAGGCAGCTTTTTCCTTCTGGATGAAAGCGGCGAGGCGGGTGGAACGGTGGCGCTCCAGCGTTTTTTGGCCGCTCGCAACTATGACCCGGAGATGAAGCAATATGTCTCGGCGCGCGTACTGACCGAAGGGCTGGCGCACTGGGTATTGACCGAAAAAGACGCCGCTGTCGTCGAAGATACGCTTACCGATCCGCGCTGGGTGACGCTCGAAGGCGAAACGCTCGGCGCGCGCTCGGCCTTATGCGTCCCGTTTTTTTTCGAGGATCAAGTCTACGGGATTCTGACACTCGAACATCCCGAACCCGCGCATTTCGCCGACAGCGATAAGCGGCTGGCAAAAGCGGTCGCCAGCCAAGCCTCCGCTGCCATGCGTAATGCGCAGCTTTTCGATCGCACACAAGCGCAGCAGCGTCAGCTCGAAGCCGTGCTAACGAGCACCAGCGAAGCCTTGTTCAGCATCGATCCGCGCAACCGCCTCGGGTTGATGAATCCTGCCGCCGAGGAAGTGCTCGGCCTGAATGCCGCCGATGCGATCGGCCTCTCGATCGACTCGCTCGCCGAATACAGCCCACTGCTGAACGAAGTGGTGGCCGCCATGCGGAAAACCCCCGCCAGCGGCGATACCAAAACATTCGAGGTCGAAGATCGGCGCAGTCACCACGATTTTATGGTAAGCGTCTCGCTGATGCACCAGGGACCTCGCACGGAGATGGGCGCGGTGGTCGCGCTGCACGACGTGACATCACTCAAAGACTTGAGCCGCCTCAAGACGCACATGCTGCAAATGGCCTCACACGACCTGAAAAATCCGCTGGGTGTGCTGCTCGGTTATCTGGATATGCTGCGCGAAGATGCCCAACACGGCATTGTGCCGGATAGTCAGTTCATTGAGGGCATGTTCCGCTCGGTCGATCGGATGGAAAACCTGATCCAAACATTGCTCAATCAGGAGCGTATCGACGCCCAAGCGGTACAGCGCTTGCAGCCGGTCAGCCCGAACACGCTGCTTGACAATGTGGTGGATGACATGCGAGAAAGCACGCGGGCGATGAGGCACAACTTGGTCATTGATGCCGAGCCTGCTTTGCCCATGTTGTCGGGCGATCCGGTCGAATTACGCGAAGCAATGGGCAACTTGGTCAGCAATGCCATCAAATATACACCCTATGGTGGCACGATCACGTTGCGTATGACGGCAGAAGACAACCGTTTCTTCTTCTCGGTGGCGGACACGGGGCTAGGTATTCCCATCGATCAGCAGCCCGGTATTTTCAACAAATATTATCGCGCCAAACAAGCGGCTACCGCCGAGATCGAGGGCACTGGACTGGGCTTGAGCCTCGTCAAAGCGATCATTGAGCAGCATGGCGGCAACGTCTGGTTTCAGAGTGAGGAAGGCATCGGCAGCACTTTTGGGTTTTGGCTGCCACTGCTGTCACCATAATTTCGGTTTGCGTCAACAGCGTTTGTCGGTGATCGCCTCGCTGACGGCGCTGAGCCGATCTCGATATTCGATCTGCGTGCGCCATGTTTCCGGCCAAATGTCGAGGCCACCATATGCGCCCGCAAACGCGCCAGCTATAGCCGCGATCGAATCGGAATCGCCGGAAGTGACTGCCGCCCGATTCAGCATAGCCAGTGGTTGATCGGGATACAGCAGAAAGCACAGCATCGCCGTCGCAAACGCTTCGTCGGCTGTCCAGCCTGCACCCGTCGCCGTGCAAGGATCGGATACGCGGTCAGGGTGGATGAGTGCCGCGTCGAGTCGATCGAGCGCGTGCAGACATTCGTCCCAACCTACCGCAATATAGGCAACTGGACTTGCCGCGCCGGATTTGCGCCAGAGCGTCCCCAGCCAATCCTCATGATATATTCCGCGCTGCGATTCGGCATAATCACGGAGATACCCAGGCAAATCGGATGGTATGCAGCCCGCAACCAGTGCCGCGATCGCCGCCGATGTAAGATCGGATGCGGCCAGCGCCGTCGCGTGCCCATGGGTGAGCGCCGCCTGAAAATGTGCAAGCGCGGCACGCAGACGGTCGTCCACATCGCGCAGCAAGCCAACAGGTGCGACGCGCATGTTCGCGCCGCATCCTTTGGAGGAACTGACCGTGGCCTCGATCCAAGCCTGATTGGAGGCCAAGCCCCGACAGGCTGTCATGCAAGTATTGCCCGGCGCGCGCGTGTTATCTGGATCACGATACCATGCCAGGAAATACGCTCGCAGCGTGCGCTCAATCGTGACTGGATCGTAAGCGCGTCCAGCCGACATCAACGCTTCACCGACGGCCAGCGCCATTTGTGTGTCATCGGTGACACGCGCGGGCTGCCCGCTCAGATCGCGCGGGCCATCCGGCGGAAAGCGCGCTACAATCTCATCGACATA
>JBBRMW010000131.1:0-15983 GCA_038230635.1 Aggregatilineales bacterium
GCCAAAATAAGACGCCGTTGTCGCTCGTTGAGCAACGGCAAACTTATCGCAAATTTCTCACTTAAACGCTTATCATCATCCATCCCTTGATCATGTCATTCGTGGCCTGTTTTGTAAAGGTTATTTCTTGGCAGCCCCTAATGGTGAACCCATTTAGATTTCGCAGATTCACCTCACCCCCTCAATCCCCCTCTCCGTAATCACGGAGAGGGGGAGGCCATACCACGCAAAACGATGCGCGGTCGCTTTGCGCGAATTCTCAATGGTTTGACCATAAGCAGTTCAGCACTTCTAAACCCCTTCTAACCTTGCGGCTGTACCTTGTCCGTATCAACCAAGTGGTACCGACAAGGAGTTTTGTATGCAGGCAAAAGTTTTCGCGCTAATCACCGCTATTGCTGCGGTGACTGTGATGGGGATGGCTGGGTTCAATGCGCACGCGGCCAACGGTTCACGCTCGCAAGCCGTGACGCCCCCCGCCACCATCGCCGCTCCGACCAGCCAATGCGCCGCCATCGATTCGTTGGTCGCCAATAACCTTGCTACGCCGAATGACACACAAGCGGCCACGCAATCAGTCGCCACATCTGCTGCCACCACGTCCGCACAGCCGACAACCATTGCTGCCGCTCCGACCGCCACCCCCGCCGAAGTTGCATCCGGTGAGGCTGCCGGCGGTGACGAAGCGCTGATCACGTATCAGGATGCGACGCGCCATTTCGCCATCGGCTACCCACGAAGCTGGTCACAAGATGCGACTTTCAAGAGCGGCGTGTGCTTCACCGGACGCGATGCGTCGATCGCGGTGCAGTTTATCCCTGGGGCGGTTCCCGCCGACCTGATGGCTTTCGTGCGAGCGGCTGAAGCGGTGGTACAGGCCAGTACACCGGGTTATAAGGCGGTCTATCTCAAGGTGTCATCCGCGCTTCCGGGGGCGATCATCCTGGGCTATGAGTGGGACGCGGGCAAATCGACCGTGACCGAAAAGCCCATCCGCGCCCGCACCGATCGCTACTTCATGGTGGATGCGGCCAATCGCTTGGTGGTCGTCAGCGAGACGGGGCCGATCCAGCAGTTCGATCCCGATGGTGTGCGCGATACCGCCTTGACCTATCAAGTCACGAAGTGAGGTCGTATGAACACCACGCCTGATGCCCTGGTGATCCAGGATGTGTTCAAGATTTTCAAGGAGGGTGATGTGGAAACCGTCGCCCTGCGCGGTGCGAGCCTGACCGTCGCGCGCGGCGAATTCGTCGCCATCACTGGACGTTCGGGCAGCGGCAAAAGTACGCTGCTCAGCCTGATCGGTGGCTTGGCCGTGCCGAACGCGGGTCGGATCATCATCAACGAGACCGATCTCTCGCGCTTGAACGAGGGTCAGCGCGCGGCTTTTCGGGGCAAACACATCGGTATCGTGTTCCAGGCCGATAACCTGATCGCGTTTTTGAGCGCGCGCGAGAACGTGGCGCTGCCGATGACCCTGGCCGATCGACGCGACGCACACACGCGGGCAGAAGCGCTGCTGCGTGAAGTCGGCCTGGGCGAGCGACTCGATCATCGTCCTGGTCAGCTATCCGGCGGCGAACGACAGCGAGTCGCGGTGGCCGTCGCGCTGGCGAACGATCCCGATCTGCTGTTGGCCGATGAACTGACGGGCGAACTCGACAGTGCCAACGCCGACGCGATCATGGCGCTGCTTCAAAAGATCAACAGCGTGCGCGGTCTGACCCTGATCGTGGTGACGCACAACCCAACGGTGGCCGCACGGGCGGGGCGGCAGGTACGCATCGCCGACGGTCACTTCATGGCTGAATCGGAGGTCGTTCATGCCTGAAGATATTGTTTTGCAAACCCGCGAACTGACGCGGAGCTACGCGCTGGGACGCGAAACGATTAGCGCATTGTGCGATGTGTCTCTGACTATCACACGCGGCGAATTCGTCGCCATCATGGGGCCGAGTGGCAGCGGCAAAAGCACCTTGCTCAATCTGCTGGGTGGCCTGGACGCACCCACGCGCGGCGAGGTCTGGTTAGCGGGCAAAAATCTGGCTGGCCTACACGAAAACGAAAGTGCCGCCCTGCGCCGCCATACGCTCGGCTTCATCTTTCAAGGTTACGACCTGTTTCCGGTGCTGACGGCGCTCGAAAACATCATGTATCCGCTGCTGGTGGCGGGTGTGCCGCTCGCGGAACGGACTGAGCGTGCCGGGGCGATGCTGGCAAAAGTCGGATTGACGGACAAGGCGCAGCACTTCCCGGATGAACTTTCGGGCGGGCAGCAGCAGCGTATCGGTATCGCGCGCGCGCTGGTGAATCGTCCGTTGGTGCTGCTGGCCGATGAGCCAACGGGCAACCTGGACAGCACGACGGCGGGTGACATTCTCGATTTGTTGACACATCTCGTCCAGGCGGAAAATCTCACCTTGATCATGGTCACGCATGATCCCGATTCGGCGCGGCGAGCACATCGCACGCTGCACCTCAAGGATGGTCGTTTACTAGAGGCCGTAGAAGCCGTC
This sequence comes from Aggregatilineales bacterium, assembly GCA_038230635.1. Classification (GTDB taxonomy): domain Bacteria; phylum Chloroflexota; class Anaerolineae; order Aggregatilineales; family UBA2796; genus JBBRMW01. Next base: position 2,520 of record JBBRMW010000131.1, read on the forward strand.
GGAGGCGTTTAATATGCGCGCATCTCTCGTTTATGCCGGGCGCTTGGTACGTCGCACACCCGGACGCACATTGACGTACCTGTTCGGACTGGCGCTGGCCGTCGGGCTGTTTGCGACGATCCTGTTTTTTGTGGATGCCTCGACGCGCCGCATGACGACGCTCGCGCTCGCTCCGGTGCAGCTCGATATGGTCGGTCACGCGACCACGCCCGCCGTTGACGCGGCAGCCATCACGAAAACGCTGAGTGGATTAGATGGCCTTACCGCCGTCGAACCTGTCACCAGCGCCGATTTCGCCTCGGCCACCAAGTCGGGGGCAGCGCAGGGCAGCCCGGCGGGACGGCTGTTCGCGCTCAATCCGAGCTATTTCAAAACGTTCGATCTGCTGGCGATTAGTCAGGGTAAATTCGATCCGGCGGGCGCGCTGATCAGCGAACCGCTCGCTATCGTCCAGCATATCGCCATCGGTGACAAAATCAGCGTTAGCTTCAAGGGGCTGGATAAGCCGATCGAACTTCCAGTGACCGGAATCGTCGATACCAGCCGCGCCGATCCGTTGTTCGCGGCCAATGAAGCCGAAAATACCGTGATCGCCGATCTGGTTTTCGTAGATCTGGGTTGGTTCAACAGCAACGTACTCGACATGCTCAAGACGCTGCCACCGACCGCCCTCACCACCGGAAACACGACCACGCAAGTTTTCGCCGTCGATCAGCAGTTCCACATTCGCGTGAACCGTGAGACACTTTCGCCGGACCCGGCCAAAGCCAACAACGACGTGATCACGCTGCGCCGCACCATCGAGCGGCAGTTCACCGGACAACTGCGCGTGACGAATAACCTCGAAGCGGCGTTCAAATCGGCGGGTTCGGATGTCCTGAGCGCCAAAATCCTGTTGATCTTCCTGGGGCTGCCGGGCGTGGCACTGGCCGCCTATCTGAGTAAGTTTGCGGCGGAACTATTCGCCGAAGCGCAGCGCCGCGAGTTCGGGCTGCTGCGCACACGCGGCGCAACTCCACGCCAGATCACGGCGATCGTGGCCGCGACCTCGATCTTATTGGCGGTCGGTGGTTCGGCGCTCGGACTGCTCATCGGGGCGTTTGGCGTCGCGCTGGCGCTCGGTACGGAAGCGCTCTCGCTCGCCAACTTGCCGCAACTGGCGAGTTCCGCCCTGATCGCTTTTGGAGCGGGTCTGCTGCTGACATTTGCGGCGGCCTTCGTACCCGCCTTTGGCTCGCTCCAACGTGAGATCACCCAGGAACGCCGCGTACTTCGGCGCACCGAAGGCAAACCGTTCTGGCAGCGCGCCTACCTCGATATTTTGCTGCTGCTGGCGGCGCTGGTCGTCTGGTACGTCAACAACGCCAACGGCGGCTTCAAGCCCAAAGCCGTCGAAACCACTGCCGTCGAACTCTCGTTTTTCATCTTCCTGATACCCTTCTTCATCTGGCTGGGGACGGCGCTGCTGATGCTGCGCTTGGTCGATGGCGGACTCAAGCGCGCGGCAGTGCCATTAGCGCGGCTGATGACCCGTGTGATGGGCGATCTGGGCGAGGTCGCGGCGCGCTACATCAGCCGCCGTTCGCTGCGGGTAAGCGGATCGGTCACGGTGATCGCGCTTACGCTGTCGTTCGGCGTGAGTTTGATCATCTTCGGCAAAACTTACAGTACCGAGCGACAGTTGGATTCGCAGTACGTAGTCGGTTCTGATTTGCGCGTTACGCCTGCGTTGACCACGCCCCAAACGGCAGATTTTGCTAGCCCGTTGATGGTTCCCGGCGTCGTCGCGGTGACGGGCATCGCCCGCGATACACAAGCGCTCATCGGTGCCGAAAAGCAGACGGTGTACGGCATCAATGTGGCGGAATTTCGTAAGGTGGCCTACTCACCAGAGGCGTTCTTCGAGACGAGCGCCCAGCAGACACTGGACGCGCTGGCGAATACACCCAACGGCGTAATCTTATCGCGTGAGCAGGCCGATAAGTTCAACATCCAAATCGGCGATCCCGTGCTGATGCAGTTGTACAGCCGAGTCACGAGCACCTATATCAACGCACGCGCCGCCGCCGTCGGCATCTTCGGGCAGTTGTCCACCTCGTCGCAAGACTCGGACTTCATCCTGAACCGCGACTTTATGGCGAGTACACTGGGCAATGCCAATCTCGAATTCTTCCTCGTCAAAACGAACGGAGATGAAGCGACGATAAACAACGTCCGCGCGGCCTACGCCGCCAAGTTTGCCAACACCCTGCCCGTACGCATTCAGGACATCAACACGGTTATTAACGCCGATGCCAAGTCGCTCACGGCGCTGAACCTGAACGGCTTGCAGTCGGTCGAAATCGTCTATACGCTGCTGGTCATCTCGCTGGGATTGGCGATCTTCCTTCTGGCGATGGTCAACGAACGACGGCGCGAGTTCGGCGCGATGCGGGCACTGGGCACGACCCTGGCCCAGTTGAGCCAGTTCATCTTCGCCGAGGCTGCGACGATTGGCGTGCTGAGCCTGATCATCGGCTTGATCCTGGGTGCGGGCTTGGCACAGTTGCTCGTATTGCTGCTGCGCATCGTGTTCACCGTACCCACACAAACGCCAATTTGGTCGCTGCCTGATCTGGGCGCGCTGGCGCTGCTGGTGATCGTCGGCATGGTGATAAGCACGCTGCTCAGCACCCGCCGCCTGAGTCGACTCAAAGTAATAGAGGCATTGCGCGAGCTATAAGCTCAAACGGGATACAGGCACATGATCGATTGCCGGGAGCGTGGCTTATTTAACGTTCCTGGCATCGCGTGCCATCAGCGATATGATCTCTGCGTTCACTTCCGAGACTGAGCCAAAGGAGGCAGTTCGATGACCAAACGACAGCGCAACGCCCAAGACTATCAATACGAAATGCAGCAAGTGGAGCGGAATCCCTTGTTTCGCATGTTTGCCCGGCGGATGGGCAATTCGTGCCTGGGGCGGATCATTACTATGGTCGTCCTGATCTTGATTGTAGTCTTCGGTGGCGGTCTTTTTCTTACGCAGCCGGGGAATGGCTTTGGCAACGGCTCGAACAATGGCGGGGGCGGTGGATATAGCGGGGGCGCCACGCATTACGGGGTTCAACTCAAAACAAGTGGATGTGTCGCCCACAATGGTCTCGCCGATGCCGCCTGTACACCCGGCGACATTATTTCTACTGCCACCAAAGACCAAATATGCGTGCCCGGTTATTCGAGCCAAGTACGAAACGTACCAACCAGCGTCAAAGATCAAGCCTACGCCGAATATGGTATTCGTACCCATAGTACGGGCGAATACGAAGTCGATCACCTGATAAGCCTGGAGCTTGGGGGTTCGAACGATATTTCTAACCTGTGGCCGGAGGCGGCGAACCCCCAACCCGGCTTCCATCAAAAGGATCAGGTCGAGAACTATCTCCATGACCAAGTTTGCAGTGGCGCGCTGGCTCTCTCGGCAGCGCAGCGTGAAATCGCCACGAACTGGCTCGCAGTCTACCAGAACATACCGCACTAGAGCCTGTCATGAACGCTGGAATTTGCGATCAACAATGGCTCAAGATAGTTCAATGGCTTACTCATTCCCACCTAAAAGCGCGAAATTTGACCTCTTTAGTACAAGATGAGCTATCTTGCCCCATTATGAGTCGAGTTTTGAAAGTTCATGACAGTGTGCTGGCCGAAAACTCCATCCGGAGCGAGGACAGGTCAACAGCAAGGCTGTATAACCTGGAAGCCGAGCGCAAGACGTTGCCAGAGTAGCGGCGATCGGGCACAATTTCTGAAAATAGGCAAGCCAAATTCAGCCTCTCGTACTTCGAAGAGAGACTTTTTCGAGGCAGATCGGTTCAGGTGGCAACCTATTTAGGCAGCCTGACGGCGATAATCGTGATGCAATCCGTTGAGGATCGGAATGCTGACAATGGTGCTTGTAGCTGGTGGATCAGCTGATTGGGACTGTATCGGAATCTGCTGGACGATACCCTGATAGGGGGGCGCATGGTTGAAATAAGCGACGTAAGCTTTTGCCTGTTCGCATAGATGGCGTTCACAAAGGATGATCAGATGGTCGAGGCACTCGCGGCGCAAACTACCTAGAAATCGTTCGCAATGGGCATTCGCGGTGGGTGCCCCGAAAGGGGTACGCCAGACTTTGATGCCGACGCCAGCCGCCACCGTATCGAACGAAGTGCCGTACTTGGCGTCGTTGTCGCGGATTAGAAAGCGCGGAGCTTGTCCAAATGGGGTGGCGTCGCGCAGCTGCTGAGCAATCCACGATCGAGTAGGATGGCGCGTGACACTGAGTTGAACCACGCGCCGCGACGATAATTCGATGATGACGAACACAAAGATGGCGCGAAAGGCAATATCATAGGTCTGCAAAAAGCCGCACGCCCAAATGGGCTGAACACGGTGATTGCGCAGAAAGGTCGCCCACGTTTGCCGCCCCGGGCCGTGCGCGTGACGTCCTTTGAGATAACGTTAAATGGTGCTTTTTGAACAGCGAATACCCAGTTTGAGCAGCTCGCCACGGATACGTTCGGCACCCCAGGACAGGTTCTCGCGTGCCATCCGTTGAATGAGCGCGATCTGCGCAACGGTCAGGGGCGGACGGCCTTCCTTGACAACGGTCTTCGTTTTTCGTCGCCAATGCCAGCGGAACAGCGCTGTGTGCCAGCGCAGGATGGTGTCCGGCTTCACGATAAGCAGCGCAGTCCGCCAGTTCGGCAGGCGGCTGGTCAGCAGCACGAAAAACAGTCGGTCACGTGGGTTGAGCCGAGACTGTTTGACTTGGCGGTTCAGGACCAGCAGTTGCTGACGCAGAAACGCGTTTTCAAGAAGCAGATCGCTTTTGCTGCGCGTGACATCGCCGATCAATCCACGCATAGCCCCTCGGGACGTGCCGATCGGTCGCGTGAGCGTCTTCAGTTTCTGGTTGATAACCTGCGCGATTTTGATCACAAAATTTGGCAGCTGAACGCTCAAAATTACCCCTGAATGATACCTGCAAACGCGGTCATCATTTTACCAGAGGGCGGCGTAATACCAGGCGGATGGAGTTTTAGGCCAGCACACTACTTTGAGGTCAATCATGCCACTGGGGAGGGCATTTTGATTTATCGCCCATGTCTGCGAGCCAAACCGGAGCAAGATCATCATCCCTCACGCATATAGTCGGCAAGCGTGCGCAGCCGAATGCCAACCATCCCCCACAGTTATCTCAGATGATGCGTGCCATCCACGCCGAAGGGAAAATGCCGACCCCAGATATTCCGGCACAACTCGTCACCTCAATTGTGTTATCCGAGGATTCTTCAATCAATGGTCAGGTAATCGATCTGCGCAGCGAACAGGGTCAACAACTGACGAAAGGGACAATCGTTAGCCAACAGTAATCAGCACCCCCATTACTTGAGGGGCAAGGGGCCTGTTCTTGTTCCTCAGCCTTTTTCGATCAAGCCGCGCAGCTTTTGTCGCTCCACCTGCCGTCTACTCAGCGCCCGTTCATAGGCAGCAATTACGTCCCGACGGCGTAGCAGTCCGAGGATGTGACAGGGGTCATCGACAGCGATAACAGGCAGGCGACCCAGATCGCGCGAACCCAATCGGCGGAGTGCTTCCGCCATCGTATCATCCGGTGTTACAGTGATCACTTCCCGCGTACATATGTCGGCGGTCAATTTATTACTCAGCGGTCCGGCTTCAATCGCTGCTCGTAAATCCTGTGTCGTGACGATCCCCATCAAGCAGCCTTTTTCATCGACGACAATCAGGCCGCGCGTGTTATAGCGCGCAAACTGTGCTTCCAATTCGGCAGCGGGCAGCGTATACAGGACGAGCGGCATTTGAGCGGTCATCACATCCCGCACATATACCGTATCCATCAAGACGACCTCGCGCCCGGCACTTAACCGGATACCCTTCCGCGCCAAGCCCACTTGATAGATACCATCTGGTGCCAGCCGTTCGGCCACGAGCAGGCAGACGGCGGTGGTCAACATCAGCGGCAGGATAAGGCGGTAATCGTCGGTCAGCTCGAACAGCAGGAGAATGGCTGTGATAGGTGCGCGGATCACGCCGGCGATCATGGCGGCCATACCCGCGATTGCGTAACCAGCCGGGTCACCCAGCATTGACACCGGTAGTACGCGTGTCATGACCTGGCCGAAGGCGCTGCCCAGCGTTGCACCAACAAATAAGGCGGGTGCAAACATCCCACCCATGAAGCCGCCGCCAAGAATCAGCGTCGTTGCTACAATTTTGGCAAGGGTTAGCGCGATCAACAGCGCCACATCGGTTTGGATGGCACTGGCATTGACTAAGGTGTTGATTAGATCAGTGCCCGACCCCATAACCTGCGGCAGAAAATAGGCAATCACACCGACGAGTAACCCCACGAGTCCCGTTCGAATTGGACGCGGCAGCTTCAAATGATGCCAGAAATCCGCTTGCTGATAGAACAACCCGATGAATCCGGCAGCGATTGGCGCAGCGATGAGACCGAGCAGCGCATAAACCGGCAACCCCAGCGGGCTGCTGAGCGAATAAGTAAGGGTACCGAGTTCAGGTCCGCTCACGGCGATAGCTTGAGCGGTTGCGGACGAGACGACAGCGGTCAGCACGACCACACCAAACGTGCCTGTCGAAAAATCACCGAGGATCACTTCGAGCGCAAAAAAGACGCCCGCGATTGGCGCATGAAAGGCCGTCGCAATACCGCCCGCCGCACCCGCCGCGACCAACAATCGCCCGCGCTCATCGGAGAATTTGAGCCACTGAGCCAGTGCCGATCCAATATTGCTGCCGACCTGTACGCTGGGGTCCTCCGGCCCGGCTGACGCACCCGCCCCGAGCGAAAACGCGGCCAGCAACACCTTTAACGGCATCCGGCGAAAACGTAACCGTCCACCTGCATAAGCAGCCGCCTCCATGATCCCGGCGACGCCATGATGACGTTCCTCACCGATGAAGCGCCCTATCAGCCCGCCTACAATGAGGCCAGCCAAGCCCAGCAGCGGAATGATAGCAAGGGGCGTGCCAAATAGGTGAATACCGCCAGCGCGAAACGTCACCTCGAAAAACGTGATTGCCAGTCGGAATAGCGTGACGCCCAAACTCGTGAAAAGGCCAAGTGCAACGGCCAGAATCAACAGAAGCGTATTTTCGGACGAGAGCGCATCGATCTGTGAGTGGAAACGGTTAAGCATGAGTTGAAGCCTAGCAGTAGAAAATACTCAACCTCCATTATAGGGCTGGCGTGTACGAATAGGCGAAGATTCTGCACCAATAAACAGGTTAGCATTGGTTAAGATTGAATGGACAATTGTTCTGAATCTGCTCAATTCATCCCTTCAAATTGGATAATCAAGTCGGCCATATTGTCCAAGTTGGCCGCTACCAGATCAGGCTTGATGGTTAGGGGATCGAGTACCATACCGGGGCGAGCCACAAAGGCCGCTGCGCATCCAGCATTTAAGGCACCCGCGACATCCCAGGAATGTGCGGCCACCAGCCTGATCCCCTGAATGGGAACGCCCAGCCGTTCAGCGGTCATTCGGTAGGGTTCGGGCGCGGGCTTGAGGCGTTGTGTCGTATCGGCTGAAAATACGAATTCAAACAACTCACGCAGCCCCGCATAGATAAGCTGCGCCTCAGCCACTTCAGTCGTCGAGTTGGTGAGCGCGGACAGACGAAATCCGGCACCCTGCAACCGCTCTAACGCGGATCGCACCTCAGAATGGGCGGGGAGGTGAACCATTCCCGCACGAATGGATTGTCGATCGGCGTCGGATAAAGTAATATTGCGGCGCTCTGCGAGCATATCCAGCGCGGCCATCCCGATTGCCCCGAATGTCACATAATGGTTGGTGACAATTGATACCAGGGCGGATTGTATCAATTGAGAAAACCATAATTGGCGGGTGCCTGCGTCGCCGAAAATCCGCTCAAAATGAACGTCTAGTGCTTTGAGGTCGAGCAGGGTTTCATTGACGTCAAAAACGAGCACATGTCGCATAACACCTCCCGAAATCATAACCTAGGTGGGGAAGACGATGTCCAAAGAACCGATGTTTGAGCCGCTGACCTTCACGCGAGTTCCGGGTGAACAACAAATCGAACGATCCCGTCAATTTCTGATGCAAATGCAGACACGCCGCACCATTCGCCAGTTTTCAACGGCCCCCGTTCCATTTGAACTCATCCAAAATGCTATCACCACCGCCGGTACTGCGCCATCTGGCGCGAATCAACAGCCGTGGACGTTCGTCGTTGTGAGCAACGCCGCAGTTAAGCGACAAATCCGTGAGGCCGCCGAAACAGAAGAAAAGGAAAGCTATGAACATCGGATGAGCGAGGAGTGGTTGGAGGCGCTGGCTCCGCTGGGAACCGATTGGCACAAAGCACATCTTGAAGATGCGCCGTATCTGATCGTGGTGTTCTTGCAAGCCTACGGTCTGCTAATAGATCAGGATACGGGCGCATCCCATAAGATAAAGCACTACTATGCGACCGAATCCGTAGGAATCGCGGTCGGCATGTTGTTATGCAGTCTCCATTTGGCTGGCCTGGCGACCCTGACGCACACACCGAACCCGATGGGATTTTTGAGCCAAATCCTGCAACGTCCAGCTAACGAACGCGCATTTGTAGTGATCCCAGTGGGTTATCCCACTGAGGATGTCCAGGTCCCTCGTCTCCAGAAAAAAGGTATAAACGAGATAATGATCCAAATCCGGTGATAGGTACGAGGCAGGCCGTTTCAATGATTAAACGTAAAATTCGGGTTGTGACCTTTCTGGCACCGAACATGCTGCCGCTTTATGAATTCACGATCGATTATGTGAGCCGCAAACTAAACTACCCGATGGAGCTTGTAGTGGGTTCCAGCTACGATGCGCTGGAGGGCGCGGATTTCAGCTTTATTTGCGGTTTGCCGTATGCGCTGCGGACTTCACCACGGCGCAACTCGTCGCCCATAATCGCGCTGGTAGCACCTGTTTTGCAAGGGGATCGGTATCGGGGAAGGCCGATCTATTTCTCGGATGTCGTCGTGCGCCAGGACAGCCCCTTTCAATCCTTTGCCGATTTGCGGGGACGCTCGTGGGCGTTCAACGAACCGGAGTCGCAGTCGGGTTATGGAATTACGCGATACTGGTTGACTAAACTCGGCGAGACGAAGGGGTATTTCAGCGAAGTCGTTGAAGCCGGCTTTCACCAGAAGGCGCTGCAGATGGTCGATGACGGCAGAGTCGATGCCTCAGCCATCGATTCGCTCGTGCTGGCGATTGAATTCCGCGACCATCCCGAGTTCGTCGATCGGTTTCGGATTATCGACACGCTCGGCCCATCCACCATTCAACCGTTCACGGCGGCCACTCACATTCCGCCCAGTCTGAGTGCGGACGTTCAAGGTATATTTTTGGAGATGCACACCGATTCACAGATGGCGGACGTTCTGGGATGTGGCTTCATCGAGCGTTTTGTCGCGGTTCAGGATTCGGATTACGACGATATTCGTTCCATGTTGAGGGCTTGTGAGGCAGCGAACTTTTTGGTTTTGAAGTAGACGCTGCAAATTAACTGGGCAGTACTCGATTGACGATCGAGCCAAGCTAGTTCTACAACCAAAGTTAGGCAAGAACAGCCTGTTGATGCCCAATGAAAAGTGGCCGCGCGTCGTCGTTTTGCGTGGTGCGGCCTCCCCCTCGCCGTGATGACGGAGAGGGGGATTGAGGGGGTGAGGTAAATCAGCGCCATTGGAGAGGGTTCACGATAACTTCGGTTGTAGAACTAGGATTTGTTCAACAAAAGTGGCACGATTACGGCCAAGAGCATGACCAAAACCCAGAGTGGGCTTTGTGCCGGTGCTGCCTCAACCATCAAAGTTGCGGCAGCCGATCCGCTGCTGGGGGTAATCTGTCGCTTGCGGCGCTGTTCGAGCCAGAAAAAGTACATCGCCGTGATCGCGCCGTAAGCCACATGCCCCAGGAAGCTGGGTGGATAGGCAGCCAGTGCTGCGCCGGACGATAGAACGCCTTCTTTTCCGAGTAGCAGCGGGAGCAATGTGATTGGCCCCAACACCCACCAAAACAGACCATAGGCCGTCCCCCAGCCGATAGCGCCGCCATAGGAATCCACCTGATCGGCGAACAAGAGACCGTACATCGCGCCGATGATCACCGAGATCAAGAAGTGAACCAGCAGACCGAATAAGGGGCCTGATCCGCCCAGAATGGTTGCAATCGTAGGCAGCACGCCGACCTGAATCATGACGAACGTGAACGCCGCGCCGCCAAACAAAGAGCCGACGATTCCGCCACCCACTGAGCGTAAGCTGCGTGCGCCAATACCCTCATCGCGTCCGCTTAGCCCCACATTATCCGAAAATAGAGCGGTTTGCAGGCGTGTGATCAGATGATAAAACAGAGCCAGGACGCCACCGAACAACATCAGGCCGAGCAAATTATCGGTATAGGGTTGCGCCGCATCGAGCGTCCAAGCTACTTTCGTGCCGCTGATGAGCGCATGAAGCGTTAGCACAATCAGCAACCACCATAGCAGACCGTAGCTCATGCCTCGGATCAAACCTACCCCAGCGCGTTCCTCGGATTCCACCACGACAACGCCCAGGATGGCACCTACGAGAATGCTGAGCAGCCAAAAGACGAGACTTGGCGTTGCTTCGGCGCTCATTCCTGGCAGAGGCAGCAGCCCAATTTGCGGCAGCCGATTGATGAAGATCAAGCCAACCAAAGCTCCCGCCAGCCCACCCCGCAGCGCGGCCCAACGAAGATCGGCGGGGAGTCCGAACCGCCCTCGGTCAACGACTAACTGATAAACGATCGGGTAGGCAATTCCCAATGCCATCCCAAATAACAGGTAAGCAACTAGATCGGGGAAAAGCTCAGTGAACTCGGCGATTGACCAAAGCGGCCCATGCCCAGCCAGGAGTCCAGCAATGGTCGCTGGGCCGATCAACCAACCGAGAAAGCCGTAACTAGCACCCCATAGCAGCGTGTCTCGCAAAGGAAGCGGGCGCAGTCCCACGAAAAACACAAATAGAACGGTCCAGAAAGCACCCCATAGCAAGTTGAAGCCACTGCTGCCGCCCATCTCGGAACGCGGGCTTCCCGTGAGGGCGACCGCCAAAACGATTGCGGTACAAACTGCCAGCAATATGCCGAAGGAAAGACGTTTCATCATGCCGCACCATCGGCTTTCGGCTCAACTAAAGTCTCAGAATGGCGTGGAAAGTTGACGCGCTGTGTCAAGACAATATCACGTGGGAAGAAAAATTCGACGATCCAATCGAGCAGAACACGGACTTTCTTTTCCAAGCCGGGCAGTTTGCTCAGATAGATGCCACGCCACATCAACCAAGCCAGCAATCCACTGAATTTCCAGTTCCCTATCTCGGCGGCGGCGGTTCGCTGCCCTAGAACGACCAGCAGGCCCAACGGCTTGAAGACGAATGGGGTCAAATGCGTGTGTCCTTGCCAAACCGCCAGCATGTTATCAGCCGCCACTTTTCCGCTTCGTGAGGCATTTTGCGCAGTGGGTGCATATGGTTTGCCATCGGGCGCTGGATTGAACGCGCAATCCCCGATTGCCCACAAATTCGGGTCGCTTATACTTCGCAACGTGGCCTCCGTCTGAATGCGATTGCCCATTTTGGCAACATTGAGTCCCTGCAAGACGGGATGCGGCTGATTGCCCGTGGTCCAGATGAGCGTGCGTGCCGCGATCGATGCAGCGTCCTTCAGCATGACTGAGTCCGCGGTGCAGCCTGCCACGCGCGCACTCAACATAAATTCGATTCCCCGCTGTGCAAGTTTGCGTTGGGCATAATCGCCCAGGCTCACGCTCAGTTCGGGCAAAACGTGTTCGCCCGAATGAACGAGGATGAATCGGGTATCTTCCGGGCGAATACTCGGATAGTAGCGAATGGCGCTGTGAACGAAATCGAACAGTTCCGCAACGACTTCCATGCCCGAAAAACCACCGCCTGCTACGACGAAATTGAGCATTTCTGGTGGAATCGCTTCACCGAGAAGATCGGCATGTTCGAGCAGCGTCAAGACATGATCACGCAGCGTAATGGCGTCTTCAAGTGTCTTGAGTGTATAGGCGTGGTCATTGATACCGGGCAGCCCAAAATCGAATGAAGTTGAGCCAAGTGACATCAGGAGTTGATCGTAGGGCAATACGACCCGTTCTGCATCTTCGTGGGGCTGGATATGGACGGTTTGCGCCTGAGGATCGACATGTGCCACCACCGCCCGACGAAAACGAACCCGGTTGAAAAACGCCCGAACCGAACTGCTGATGTGAGGCGCTTCCAATGCGCCGGATGCGACTTCCGCCAACATGGGCGTAAAGAGTGAATAATTGTTGTCGCTGATCAGTGTCACGCTGATCTCGGGGTGTTTGGCGAGGTGCGTTTCCCAGCGCAGCGCCGCCGCCATTCCGCCAAAGCCGCTGCCCAGGATAACAATGCGGTGTGTAATCGGCACGGGTACGACCTGTTGGGCGAGGACTCGCGCCAGCACCCGTTCACCGCTAACTTGAAACGCGAGTCCCAATACGAGTCCGTAAATGAGATGACCGATGAGCGACGGAAAGGCCCCGAAGACCGCTTGGAGAGTCCAGGGTACGCTACCCTGCTGCAAGAGCGGCGCAAGCGTCAGCGCGCCCAACCCCCACCAAATAAAGCCATAAACCATGCCGCTGGCCGCACCATCTGCATATTTCGATGGGCCTTTGAAAATTGAAAACCAAAATCCGTAAAAAGCACCGATAATTCCCGATAGGATCAGATGAATGACCCAGCCGAACAGCGTATTGTCCAGGTGAAACAAGCCCGCGACACCGGTCATCATGCCCCGGTTAGCGAGTGCGACGCCAAACACGAGGCCACCAAGCAAGCCCGCAGCCGCCCCTAACCAGATCGCTCGCCTACGAATTACATCCATTTGATCCCCCTGAACTGGATATCGGATTGAGCAACCACAGTATGGCGCAAATTTGAGCTTTATAGGGAAATCGCAAGGAACCCTTGCGACTCATCGATCGAAGCGAGCCAATATGCCGTAAAGCCGTTAATTATCAGTTTTCGTTGTTGGTTTCCCTGATCTGCCTGTAAATGCCTTCACGTTCGGCTGCCCCAAAACCGCTTCGTGGTACATCGACGACCAAATGGCCTTGCCGAAGGCCAATGATCTGGGTGGCATAGCGCAACGCGAAATCTTCTTGATGCAGGCTACACAAAATTGTTATCTGGTCCTCTTGAGCAATTGAAGCAAGTTCATCCAAGACCACAGTAGCCGATTCGGGATCGAGGCTGGCAATGGGTTCGTCCGCCAAAACGATCAGGGGCTGCTGGGCCAAGGCGCGCGCGATGGCAACTCGCTGCTGTTGCCCCCCGCTCAGAGTATCCGCCCTCCGGTCAGCGAAATCAGC
>JBBRMW010000132.1:0-15946 GCA_038230635.1 Aggregatilineales bacterium
ATGGACAGCCCCCTCTACCTCCGCCCCTGCCCTTGCCTTGCAAACAGGCGAAAGAACCCCTCTATCCCCAGCCCTTTCCCCCACGCAGGCGGTGGGAAAGGGAGCAGACGCCTCGGTGAGTCGCTCGGTAGTACCCGTCGGCTGAAGGACGCGGCGAGGTTGGTCAGTGGTCGGGTGTGACTCCCCTTTCCCACCGCTTGCGTGGGGGAAAGGGGTGGGGGGATAGAGGGGTTCTATGATCTGCCCCCAAACTTGAATGCGCCCTTAGCGCCCTGGCACTTTTAGCCCATTGCATTTATTTGGTGTACACTACTCGTAATCCACACCTGTTATAGGTCGTGCGTATTTCTTGCGCGCGACCTATTGGCACGCAACCCGTGAGTCACACAGCATGACAACTTACGTCGGTCCATCAGATGATTCTGGCCGCAAGATCGGCCCTTACCAAATCCTTGAGCCGCTCGGCAAAGGTGGTATGGCCGAAGTGTTTCGCGCCTACCAAACGGGCGTCGATCGCTATGTTGCCGTCAAGGTGATTCTGCCGCATTTGGCCGCCGATGAGACATTCGTGGCGCGCTTCCGCCGCGAAGTGCGCATCATCACGCGCCTGGAACATCCGAACATTGTGCCCGTCTACGATTTTGGCGCGGAGAAGGACGGCACGCTGTATTTGGTCATGCGTTTGGTCGAAGGCGGCAGTCTGGAGGGGCGACTCCTCACCAATGGACGGCTGCCGCTCCGCGAAATCACGCGTAAACTCGGTCAGATCACGTCGGCACTCGATTATGCCCATCGCAACGGCGTTGTGCATCGTGACCTGAAGCCGAGCAATGTACTCTTGGATGAGCAGGGCAACGCCTATCTGACCGACTTCGGCATCGCCAAGCTGACCGAAACCGACAGCCACAACCTGACCAATACGGGTACGGTTGTCGGCACGCCCGAATACATGTCGCCGGAACAGTGGCGCGGCGATCCGCTTGACGGGCGTAGCGATATCTATGCGCTGGGTGTCATGCTGTATCGGATGTTGGTCGGCGAAGTCCCGTTTCGGGGCACTTCGATCGTGGCCGTAATGAACAAGCATATCAACGAGCCAACGCCTTCGGCCTGTGCCGTGCGATCCGATCTGCCCGCCGCAGTCGATGAAGTGCTGAAATTTGCGCTCGCCAAAGAAACCGATAAACGGTACGCCAATGCCGAAGAATTATACGAGGCGTTCCAAGAGGCGGTGCGCGGCACAGCCAGCCGCCAGACGACCACCCCATTTGCGACGGAGGCCATTGTCAATGCGCTTCCGGGTGCTGCCCCGGCCACCCCAGGTGCGCTTAAAACCGACGCGCCAGAAGATACCACGCATATCGACATCAATTCCACGAAAGCCGGTCGCACGCAAGGCGCTGCACGTGCCAAGCGCACTCGCCCGCGCCCGCTGGTAATCTTCGGCGCGCTCGCGCTTCTGGTGCTCATCGTGGGCGGCATTATCTTGGCGTCGGGCGGCGGACTCCCTGGCAGCAGCCTGAGCGGACTCGCGGCATTGCCCAGCGGATCGCCAACGGCTACCGTGACCGCCAGTTCGACGGTGACATTCACGCCTTCGCACACGCCGCTTCCGACGAATACGCCAACGGCTGCGCCAACCATGACGCTGACCAGCAGCCTCACCAATACACTCGCACCGACCACCATCACATCCGATACAACGCGCACGAGTGTCCCACCGAGCGCCACCTCCAAAGTGACGCCGAGCCGTATTCCGCCCACGCTAAAACCGATCCCGACCACTTTGACGCCAATCCCGACAGTCACTTATACCGCTACGCGCACGCCGATTCTGGCCTCACTCACGCCGACTCTGACACTCGCGCCGACTCTGACGTCAACACCCATTCCGCCTTCGGTCACCCCGACGTTCTCGCCAACGGTCAGCCCGACGCCTAGCATCACGCTTACATCTGCGCCGAGCGTCACCGCCGGGCCGACCAACATGTCCGCACCCATTGCGACCCGCACCGCTGGCCCCAGTGCGACTGTGAATGCGGCGGCCATCGCGGCTCAGCAGTTAAGTTACGGCGATACGGTTAACGGGGTCATCGACGAGGCACATGTCAGTTCGCCGCCCTGGAAATTTTTCGGACATTATGGTGATCGACTGCTGATCAACGTCCAGCGCTCGAATCCGACGGACACGCTGATCCCCGTGATTCACGTTTTGGATGAGGCCGGGCAGGCCGTCGATTGGAGCGATAACAGCGCGAACAAGAACATTCTGGAAACGGTCCCGCTGCCCAAAGACGGCACCTATCAGATTGTCGTCTCACGCCTGAATACCATCAATGGCACCACGCTCGGCGGCTATACGCTCAACCTGACTCTTGCACGCGCCGGGACTCAACCCTCTGCCACCCCGACGCCCAGCCTGACACCTAGCCATACCTTCACACCCACTGCGATTCCCACGTTGACGCCCAGCCTGACCAGCGTGCGCAATCTATATTATGGGCAAAGCGTGGCCGGGATTTTGCCGCTCGACACCGCCGCCGATCAGTGGACGTTCAATGGTGCGACGGGCGACAACATCGATGTGCGCACCGCCGACGCGCTCAACGGCGGTCGCGTGTTCACGGTGACGCTTACGGGGCCGGGCATTGTGCCGCCGGGTAACTCGTCGCCGCAGGGCGCATTGGGCGGCGTCACGTTGACTCAGAATGGCACGTTCACCATACAGATCAGCGGCAAGGCGGGTCAATATCAATTGACGCTTGGTGGCAAGGCCGCCCAGGCGACGCCCGTGCTCGCCACCACCAATGTGCTCAAATTTGGTGCGCCAATCGTGCGGCAGGTGCTCAATGACAACAAACCAGAAGCCGATTGGCAGTTTACGGGGCACACGGGCGACCTGATCACGCTGTCCGTCACCGCCGATGGGACGCTCGATCCGGTGCTTGAACTTATCGATCCAAACGGCAAAAGCCTCGCCATCAACGACGACGTGCATGGCAACCGCGACGCCGGACTCGAACACTTCCGGTTGCCCGCCGATGGCGTCTACAAGGTCAAAATCACGCGCTATCAGGGCACTGTGAACGGCGGCGTGATCAACGGCGGTCAGTATACGGTGCTGGTTACGCTTGAACCACCCATTATTCCGCCGCTGTTCAGCTATCCAACCAGCCAACTCCTGCTCGATCCACACGAAGACCTGTTGCAATATGGCGACACCCGCGATGGCACGCTAACAGGGGGCGCGGAGCATGTGTACGTGTTCCTGGGGCGCGTCGGTGATATTATCGGTGCGAAGGTACAAACCAAGTCCGGCGATCTCGAACCTGCGCTGCGCCTGACCGATGACATCGGCACGGTGATCTACACGAGCAATCAGGAGGAACACGGCCTCTCGCTCGATCAAATTCAACCGCGAAAACTCGCGCGCAATGGTCGTTATACGCTGACTGTCAGCACCAAGAGCTATCGCAGCAACGGCGGCGCGTATCGCCTCGATCTGCTGGTCAACTCGGCAAACCCCAAGTTGACGCCCGATAAGCCCGTCAAAGATTTGATCAACGCAGAAAATACGCAGCAGGTATTCTATTTTGATGGTCAGGCGGGCGAATATATCCAACTCGTTGCGCGTCCTGGCCTGAACAGCCAGCTCGATCCCTACCTGATCTTGCTCGCTCCCAATGGACGCTTGATCACGTTTACAAGCAGCGGCAGCGATCGATCGGCCACATTGACGGGCATACAGCTTGGCGAAAGCGGCAGGTATGCGGCCATTGTCACACACATGGCTGATACCGTTGGCGAATTCAACCTGTCGCTCAGTCTGCTGCCCAGCGCGCCTTCTGCACCCTGGCAAGCACCTACCATCTTCGCCCTCAGCGGCACCCATCCGAATGGGTTGTTGGCGGGCGAATGTCCGAATGGCGCGAACGATACCTGGGGTTTCAGCGGCTCACAAGATGATGTGATCACGCTGGGCGTCGATCGGCTGTATGGCGAAGGATTGCCCTCGCTGGCAGGTGTCATCGGACCCGATGGTAATCCCGTCGCGTCTTTATCTGGCTCAGAAAATGGCCCACAAGCCAAATATCACCTGCCTGCGACCGGCGATTATCAGGTGCGTGTGGCAGGCCAACACTGTCAGTACACGCTTTATGGGCACTGGCAGAGCAATCAGAAGCCGCTTTCCACCAAAATCGACTACACGAATCACGACGCCAACAAACTCAGCGGCACGCTGCCCGCCAATACCAAAGTCGCCGTGCGCTTCGATGGCAAGACGAGCGACAACGTGAGCGCGCTGATCTACTGGACAAACGTCGATACCGTCAGCACGGCGCTGGGTATCAGCATCAGTTGGATCACGCCCGACGGCACGGCGAAACCGATCAACAACAACAACCCCCGGCAAGTCAGCTATTCGCAGATTTTGCCGATGAGCGGCACCTACACAATCAATATCCAGAACAACTCGAGTGCCGATGCCACGCTGAACATCGAACTACGCGCTGATGTACCCCAGCCGACCGCAACGCCGATCACGACCGATTTGTCGAGCGGCCAAGTTTTGATCACGCAGCCCAACGCGACAGGCGGCGCGATCTACCAGTTCTTTGCACACGCCGGCGAGCGTGTCCATCTGGCGCTCGAAGTGCCCAGCAATCAATCGCCCGCGCTGACCGTCCTTCAGCCCGATGGCAAACCGCTGGACGCCAAAGTACAGATCGGCAGCGGCTACAACACGCTTGACGCAGCCCTGAGCCAGAACGGGCAGTACACGGTAATCATCAGCAACGCCTCGAACAAGCCGCTGCGCTTCACCTTCTCGCTCGTCGATGCGGCTGCGCCCGCCACGCCCACCGTGCAGATCACGGCAGGTGCGCCCGTTCCGCCCATTGCCCTGAATCCAGCTAATGCGTCCGGCACATTCAGCGCCGTTGGCAGCCTCGGCGCGGGCAACACGGCCATCTACAGCTTCGACGGAATAGCAGGGCAAAATGCGCTGGTCTCGCTGTTCGTGACGCCGCCCTCAGTCACCATGCCGACACCGGGCCTGACCGTCGCACCCGCCGCTGCCGCACCCGTGTACATGGCGCTCACATTGTTCGATCCCGATGGTCAATATGTCGCCGAAAGCAGCACCGCCGATGGCCTGAATCGCGCGCTGCCTGTGCTCCATGCCCCGCTCACGAAAACGGGCAAATATACGGTCGAAATCCGGGCGCGCGGCGCGGGCAAACTGAACAGCCCGTTCTACTTGACCGTCGTCGTCGTTGCCCCCAATGCTACCGCCACGCCCGTCGCCCTGAATACGCTGCCTTTCGAGCATATTCAAAAAGCGACTCTCACCGTCAATGGCGCGGTGACGTGGCAGTTTGCGCCAACTCGTGCGCTGCCTCTGACGTTGTTCGTCGTGCGCCCGGCGGCAGGCACGAACCTGCGCGCTTCGATCGATTTGTATACGCTTGATGGTTTCTGGGAGGGCACAGCCACCGCCGCCGCACAAGGTGACGACGTGCGCCTGCTGATCCCGTTGACGAGCGTTACACCGTATCGCATCGTTGTACACGCCATCGATAAAACCAGCGGCGACTACACGATCTATGCGGCGGGCAACCCAGCGGGCATCGTGGTTTTCGGTACGGGACGGCTCACGGTGATCCCGTACAAGGGGCCGAATCCGAACAAATATCCCGCCGATCGTGCGCTGTTTGGGGACAACTACGAGGCATTCGCGCAGAGTGCCGACGGCCAGTGGCTCGAACTGCGCGACCCGGTAACGCACCATGTCGTGTGGGTGCGCCGCGACAAAGTTCAAATCACCTATGGGCAGAACAATGTGACCACGCTGCCCGTCGATCAACCCACGAAATAAAGATCACGGGTGACATGCTGCGGTCATAGACGTAGAGCTAAGGGGAGACGGTGCGAGGCGTCATGATTGTGAAATGGACGAGGCAGGCCTCGTCCGTCCACTAGATTTCACAAAACCCGACAATGACCGCCGCCGTTCCTTAGCTTCACGTCTATGACATGCTGCGATAACCCGTGATTCTCGCTTCGCAATCTGTGTGTCATTGATGCGGGTTCTTGTAGGGACGCGGCCTGCCTCGTCCGCTCTACATACCTGTCAGGGCAAACGACCCCGCAGCACAAACAAATCGGCAGCCGCGCCCATCGCCGCCGCTGCTGTGCCTGCCGCCAACCGCCATTTGCCACGCGCGCCGAAAATCAACGCCGCCAGACCCAGACCCGCAATCGTCAGCGAACCTGCTTGCTGCACGGCTTCGTCACCCAATGCTTCTTCGCCCGTGCGCATGGTCGTCGCCCATTTGAGGATCGATCCACCATCAAAAAGCGGGATAGGCAGTAGCGATCCTGTGAAGATGAGGGCATTGCAGATCAGCCAGGACTCAATCACTGCCCCGACGATCGGAATGCGTCCGAAAACCGTATAGAGTGGCATTGCGGTCATGGTCAGCGTCCCGGACATCAGCGGGCCGCCGATCGCCCGCGCGCTGTGCTGACGTGGCGTCACATCGGCGCGATCGTAGCGAGTGCTCTGGAGTCCCCACATCAGCAGCACCCGGTCTACCCGTGCCCCGACGGCGCGCGCGCTGCGGATGTGTCCGACCGTGTGTATCGTATCGGCGCATTCCCAGGCGACGAACCAGACCAGCGCCAATACCCACTGAGCGGGGCGCGGCCAGCGCGGACGATGCAGCCGTGCCGCGACATAGGATGCCGCCAGGGTGAGGGCGATGCCCACAAGCGTTTTGGGCTGCATGACAAAGGGCGTATTCTCGATCGTGGCGACGTGCATATCAGATACGGGCAACATGGCGCTTCTACTCCGGCTGCGCGAACTTCGCCACAGTGTAGCGTGTTTCGCACCGATTCAGCCATTTCCGATGTGATCGCGCGGCGACTCCCATCTGCTGTTTGACAGCGAGGGGGCAGGGTAAGGCTCGGCGACTTTACAATCGCACCCCGACCGACCGTCCAACCGACTTTTTGACTCCTGACCGCGTGGCTGCTAGATTATGCGTGTTTGGTTCATCAATAGGAGAGAAATCAAATGGCTCGTCGCATCACAGGTCTTGTGGCGCTCTTTGCCGTTTTGCTCAGTTTCATGGCGCTCAGTGCGCCTGCCAGCGCCAATGTCGCGGCACAGGCGACCGCCCCAGCGACTGTCGCCGGGATCAGCGGCGTCGTCGTGGCGGCTCAGGTGCGCGTTCACAGTGCGCCCAACACCACTTCCAGCACGCTGGCGATCATCCGTGGCAACGATGTCTTGACGGTCACTGGCCGCAACACATCCGGGACATGGGTGCAGGTGTTGACTGCCGCTGGCGTCAGTGGTTGGTCGGGTTCGGCCTTTATCAAGTTATCAAGTGGCAAGTTCAGTGATCTGCCCGTCGTCGATACGACCGGCGCTTCAGACAACGCCCAATGCGATACCGTCGTCAAGGGGCGCGTCAACACGAAGGTACTCACCTTGCGCAGCCAGCCTGACAAGACCAGCGCGGAAATTGCGATTTTGCGTGCGGGTACCGGCGTCATTATTCTCGGTACGAGCGCGAATAACCAATGGCTGCTCGTGACCACCTACGATGGTTTGACGGGTTGGGTGGGTTCACCCTTCATCTTCTTGTCGGCTGGCAAACTGAAGGATATTCCGACGGTTGATCCGGCCAGCGTGACCACCTCTGCACCACTAAATGCTGCCGCGACAGACGTTGCCACCAGCGACGCCAATGCCGCGCCCACCCCAGCGGCCACACCCGGCGGCTGCCCGAACGCGGTTGCCACCGCCGCCGCGCCCGTTGGCAATGCCGTCACCGCGAAGATCATCGTGGCGCAACTGCGTCTGCGCAGCGATCCGAACAACACCGCCGAAACACTCG
Source organism: Aggregatilineales bacterium (assembly GCA_038230635.1). Lineage (GTDB taxonomy): Bacteria > Chloroflexota > Anaerolineae > Aggregatilineales > UBA2796 > JBBRMW01. The sequence continues at coordinate 7,911 of JBBRMW010000132.1, forward strand.
AAACGCTCAAGGCGGGCGATATTGTGACCCTCACGGGCGTCACCGCCAGCGGCGCGTGGTTCTTGGCACAAGCCCCCGATGGTATCATCGGCTGGTTGGGCGCAGCCTATGTTCAATTGACGGCGGGCAAGCTCAAGGATGTGCCAGTCGTTACGGGCAATGCGCCCGCTACCGAGGTTGCGACTCCCGCCAGCTAACCGCGCCTCGCGTTCCCCCATCGGATTACAATGAGAGCACGAACAATCGTGCTCTCTTGCTTTAGGTTTCCTGGCGCGGATGAGAAGCTGGGACACGCCATTCGCGCGGCGTCACATCTTGGATCAAGAACGGCATGGCGGAACCAAGCGCCCCTTCGCCCAACTGAGCCGTGATCCATTCGAGCCGCACGCCATCGGGTCGAGTGCGCCCGCCCGGAGTCGGATCGCCGACGGTAATGCCCCGCGAACGATACAATTCAATATCGGCCTGAATATCGTTCGAACGGATCGCCCAGGCGCAAATACCAGCATTCATGCGCATAAACTCCGACCAGGGATGATTCGATGCGGTGTTGCCCGGCGTCGGCGCGATCAGTTCGAGGTACGAGCCATCGGGTAATGGGATCAACGCATTGTGCGTTTGCCCGTCGGCATGAACGCCACCCTCGACAGGAAACAGGCCGAGCGCCTCGTAGGTGGCACGCAGCTTGGCGAGGTTGCTCCCGGCGATGACGATATGATCGATTATGGTCATGGTGCTGATCCTCCTTCGTCTTTGGCTTTTGAAGCATCGATGGACGGCGTTCCAGGCGAGACCTCCTGGCGCGAATCTCGCTGGCGCGCGTTTTCAGGTAGCAGGTAGTTACAGAAAGCCGAGTCAGCAATCGCGCTCACGTTCTCGGTTTGCCGCTTGTTATCGATCTCGATTTGAAGTTCCGCCACCCGCTGCTTGAGGGATGATGCGCGGGCGTCAATTTGCTTTACCATTGCCACGAACACATCATACAACACATCGATAAGAACACGGTAAAAAGCACGAAAAACGCGATCAGCAAACGCCCAAAAAAGCTGAGGTGCAGCATACGAACTGCCATCCCCCACTTTTGGTCACCTTGCATGATCGCACCTTATCGGCATAATTAGCATCAATATTCCGAAGTTTATGCAGAAACGACCACGATCGGGCAAGTTCCGATCCCCGACGTATGACGAAGTTGAGAAATCATGAGCGATAAAGCTGGCACTTCCGCAAATACCACCCTCCCGCCGCTGGCAAGCATTGAACCCCGTTTGCGGACGCTGCTGCCCGCCGACTTGTACGCGCTGGCCTGGGTGAGCGCCACGCCGCGCACACTCAACAGCGTTTATGAACACCTGCGTACCCTGCGCCGCATCCTATACGACTATGTGCCGCGCCATGTCGCCGAAAACCTGCCCAAGCCCGGTCAATCGCGGCACGAGTGGCAGCATGGCACGCTCATGTTCACCGATCTATCGGGTTTCACGCGATTGATGGAAGCCAACGCCGCCTATGGTAGGGCGGGTGCGGAAACACTGTTGGGCGTGCTCAACTCGTATTTTGCGACGATGATCGAAATCATCGGCAAATCGGGTGGCAACTTGCTCGAGTTCACGGGTGATGCGATGTTGGCGCAGTTCAATGGCGACGCACGGCTGAACGATACGGCGCAGGCTGTGCGCGCTGGTTTACGGATGCAGCGGGCGATGCGACCTTTCGACCATATCGAGACGCCACAGGGCACGTTTTCGTTGGGAATGCGCGTCGGCCTGCATTCTGGGCGCTATTTCACCTCGGATGTGGGCACGCCGCGCCGCATGGAACATATCTTGCTCGGCGAGACAGTGCAGAATACCAAGCTGGCCGAAGGCGCCGGGCAGGTCGGGCGGGTGTGCATGACCGAGCCGACGTATGCGCTGGTCAGTGACGAATTCCGCGCCGAGCCGGGCAAGCCAGGGCATGTGCTCGTGATCGATGACCTGACCGATGATCAGCTAAGTGGCTATGACATCGTGATGCCGACGTTTCGCGCGGGGGGTGATGTGCTGTGGGATCGCAGTATTTCCGGCCTCGTCCACGAGATTGATCAGATGACCGCGCGCGTCGAGCCGCTGGCCGCTTATCTGCCCGATCCGGTGATTAACTTGTTGGTCGAAAGTGCCGCCAATCGGAAGATTCCACCGGATTTCACGTCGGCGACGATCGTGTTCGTCAACCTGATCGGCTTGCCAGAGGCGGTCGATCGCGTGCGCCCGGACGAAGAAAACGCATTGGTCAGCACGTTCTCACGGCTGTTCGCACAGATCAACGCAGCGGTGGAGGCGCGCGGCGGCGTCCTGAAAAAGCTGACCTATCACGTCGGCGGCTCGGACATCGTGATCTATTTCGGTGTGCCGACGGCGCACACCAACGACTCCGTGCGGGCGGCCAACGCAGCCCTTGCGATCCGCGACATCGTGAAGAATATCCCGCCGCCGATCGTGAATGGCGAACCCGTCGCAGCTTCGTGCCAGATCGGGATCGCGCGCGGCAACGTCTTCTCCGCCGAAATTGGCGATCCGCGTGGGCGGCGTGAGTTCAACGTGTTGGGTGATACGGTCAATACGGCGGCGCGCCTGATGGATCGCGCAGTGAACAATCAAATCTTCATGACCGAGGCGGTGCAGCAGGAAATCGCCGACAAGTTCGATGTGGCAACGCTGGAGCCGATCGCGCTCAAAGGCAAATCTGCACCAACGGCAGTGTTTTCACTCATGAAGGTGCGGTAGGATTCACCTCACCCCCAGCCCCTCTCCGTGAGGACGGAGAGGGGTGCAGGACTCAACGCGGTCTCGATCTTTGGCGGAGCCTGTGTGAATTGACACCCCCTCGCTGTGGTTACGGAGAGGGGCTGGGGGATGAGGTTTCTTCGGCGCAAAAATCCCGAATCGTGATCTACTGATTCTTGTTCAACCCTCCCTTTTTCTGCGGAGTCGACTCGGTGGGTTAAATCTGAGCGGTCATCCGAAATAGCGATTCGAGTTCGTCGGCGCTGCTGATGGACACGTCCAGATCGCGGAGCAGGCCATCATGCAGGGCATAAATCCAGCCATGAATCGTCAATTCCTGATCGCGTCGCCAAGCACCCTGCACGAGCGTGGTACGGGCGACATGCTTGACCTGTTCGATGACGTTGAGTTCGGCGAAGCGATCGGAGCGTTCATTTTCCTCGCTGATCGCGTCGAGGGTTGCAGCATGTTGCAGATAAATATCCTTCAAGTGCCGCAGCCAATTGTCGATCAAGCCGAGTTCCTGATCGCCCATCGCCGCCCGGATGCCGCCACAGCCATAATGTCCACAGACGATAATGTGTTTGACTTTGAGCACTTCCACCGCGTATTGAATCACGGACAAGCAGTTCAAATCGGTGTGAATGACACAGTTGGCGATGTTGCGATGCACGAACACATCGCCTGGCAGCAAATCGATGATCTGGTTGGCCGGGACACGACTGTCGGAACAGCCGATCCACAAATAATGCGGCGTCTGCTGCGCGACCAATTTTTGGAAAAACTGAGGATCAGCGGCGGTCATGCGTTCAGCCCACGCCCGGTTATTTTCGAGCAGGTGATGCAGATCGTGATTTGGATCGGACATAGAATCCCTTCGGATGGAGGCTTATTCGGAATCTGGTTTTGGGCGTGCATCGACACTATCCCAGATGTCGCGCGGCAGCGAATCGGACTGGGCATCGTTGAGCAGACGCGAGGCTTTGCGGCGCAGTGTCGCCTTGAACTCCTGAGTGTCGGTTTGCGTCAGCCAGCCATCCTCAAGGAGCGTTTTGAGCGCTCGATCGAGATCGACTTGCCGAATCGGGGTCGGCAAGTTTTCAGCGAGTTGGCGCAGCCGTTCATAACCCACCTGAGTTTCGCGCATAATCGTGCGCATCACGGTAAGCTGGAGCGGCGGCAGTTCACCGAGATCGAGGATCGAGCTATCGGAGGGCTTGTCGGCTTTATCGGCATTTTGATCGGCCATCGGCAACATCCGCTCTCTAGGAGGCCAGCAAAAAATATCATTTACGATTATAGCCCGATTCGAGTCTCAGACTGCGCTTTCCTTCAAATTTGATCGGAGTTTGATCGCATTTCTCTGCGACCTGCAAGCCCCACGCACAGCACCTGCTATAATCCCCGGCAAGGCGATTAGCGAGGCGAGGCGGGGATATACATGATCACAGTGCGGCTGGCGACGCTGCAAGATACGGCGGCTATCAGCGCCATTCACCGATCGGATGTGGCGGCCTGGGAGCGCATCGACGCCGATGGTAACGCCGCGCCCACGCCCTACGAGTCGCTGTCGATCTATGAGCGCTGGCTGCACGGCGGTCCGTGGCTCAGCCTCGAAACATGCGCCGTCCACCTGAATCGGCTGCTGGCCGGGTCGGGTACGCCGCTCGTCGCCGAAATTGATGGTCAAGTGTTGGCCGAGGCCGAATTGTACGAGAGCTTCGAGGCCGCGCCATTCAATCATCATCTGCACATCGCGGTTTTGTACACGCACCGCGATCACACGGGCAAGGGCTTGGGATCGGCGCTGCTCGATTATGCGCGGCGGATGGCGAGCGTGATGGGCTGCGAGCGTCTGACCGTTTCCAATCCGGCGACGCCCGATTTCTATGCGGGGCACGGCTTTCGCAAACTGGCGAGTGGCGAACGGCTGCGCATGGCGACGCAGGCGGGTCGCGCTTTTTATCAGGTGTCCGAACTGACTGAACGAAGCGCGGCGCAAATTCGCGGGTGGTCAATGCCGCTCGGGCGCACTGGATCGTCGCGGAGCGAGTGGGAGACGCTGTTTCCGCAGGATTGGGCGGCGGGCATCCCGGAACTGCTCAACGTGCCGATGGCGCATGTCAAGCTGACGGTGGCCGGGCAAAACGCGATCGCCTTTTTGCGCGAATCCGAGTTGGCGGATAGTCCGGCGGGCGAGTGTAGTCTGGCGTGCTGGTCAATGCGTCCGTTGAGCGCGCAACTGTTGGCGGCACTGCGCGATCATGCTGCGCGGGAAGGTTTCCGCTCGATCGTGACATACGCGCTCGACTCGACACTGCCGAGTCTGGGCGGGGATGTGGCGCTGACGGGTCATCGGGAGGATGTGTACGAATTAGCGATTTGAGCGTTTTACCTCACCCTCGGCTACCTCTCCGTAGTAACCGCGAGGGGGAGTCGTAGCGGCAAGATAGGAGTGGGGTAGATTGATTCGGGCGTATAATGAGCACGATGTTGAGGAGTAAAGATCATGGTTGATGCGATTGCACTTTCGGTTGAGATTCCAGAGGATCGGCACTTGGTTATTGATCTACCAATGGATGTGCCAGCAGGTGCCGCCAAGATCATCATTCAGCCGCAAGAAGTAGAAGTGGTCACAGACGGGAAACCAGTCAATACGGCGCGGGAGATTGCGCGGGCCAAGCTGTTGGCGGCGGGTGCGCTCGTAACCGACTATCATGCACCACCGGACACAGTCCCCTTGTCCAACGAAGAACTTGAACAGCTCGGCCAAATGCCTCCGGGCGCGCGTTCGTCGGAGTCCATTATCGATGAAGAGCGAGGACTATACTGAGCATCTATTTTGTTGATACCAGTGGTCTCGCCAAACGTTATCTGAACGAAGTCGGTTCAACATGGGTGCGCAGTTGGACGGACCCGAAAGCCGGAAATATAATCGTCATCAGCGAATTAGCGGTAGTCGAGATGGTCTCCTTGATGACGAGGCGTGTCCGTGAGGGCACGCTGACGGCCTCCGCAGAAGCCATCTTTAGCAACCAAATTTTGTTCAGCGTTGAAAAAGAATATTTGGTTGTTCCACTGGATAAGTTGATCGTGGCTTCTGCGCAGCCCCTAATTCGCCGCCATGCGTTACGTGCGCTCGATTCGATCCAGTTGGCATCTGCAATACGTGGCGTTACTTTGCTCACCGAGCCAATGACCTTCATATCGAGCGACAACAAGTTGCTGAATGCGGCATTGGCTGAGGGATTCCTCATCGATAATCCAAGTTTGCACCCCTAACAAAAAAGCGAGTTCTATAAATGCCACGTTTTTTGACCATCGGCAACGGCAATCTGCTGATCAACTTTGACGGACAATACCGGCTGCGCGATTTGTACTTTCCGTATGTCGGGCAGGACAACCACCTCGTCGGGCATGTATCACATTTCGGCGTCTGGCTGGGCGATCCCGATGGATCGAACGGGCAGTTCAGTTGGATCGAGGACGTGGCCTGGACGCGCCACATGGTGTATGAGCCGGAAACACTGCTCACGAAAGTGACGCTCACCAACGCGACGCTGGGGATCACGATTCAGGCGCTCGATGTGGTCGATTTTTATGAGCAGTTATTTGTACGGCGCTTCGATGTGACGCACTCAGCGACGACGGTGAAGCAGGTTCGCCTGTTTTTTCACCACGACTTTCATATCAACGAAAACAGCGTCGGCGATACCGCCTATTATGAACCCCTGCGACGCGCAGTGCTCCACTACAAGCGCAATCGCTGGTTTTTGATCAACGGCAAGCGCGCCGATGCCGAACAGGAAGGCGTCGATCAATGGGCGACCGGTATCAAAGAAGTCAATGGGCAAGAGGGGACGTGGCGCGACGCCGAAGATGGCACGCTGAGCGGCAACCCTATCACGCAGGGCAGCGTCGATTCGACCATCGGGCTGCACGTCAATATCGATCCGGGCAACAGCGAAACGATTTACTATTGGATGGCCGTCGGCACAAAATTCGAGGAGGTACGGCTGCTCAATCATATGGTGCGCGAGCGCGGCCCGCAGTCGTATATCGATCGCACACGCGGCTATTGGGCGCTGTGGATCAACAGTCGCAAACTGGATATTGAGCATTTGCCGCGTAAAGTCGTCGATTTGTTCCGGCGCAGCTTGCTGATCATCCGCACGCAGGTCGATAACCGGGGCGCAATCATCGCGGCGAATGATTACGATATTACGGATTTCGCGCGGGATACGTACAGCTATATGTGGCCGCGCGACGGATCGCTGGTGGCAGCGGCGCTCGATCGGACGGGCTATCAAACGCTGACGCAGAAGTTCTTCGATTTTTGCCGCGAAGTGATCACGCCAGAAGGGTATCTGCTGCACAAGTACAATCCCGATGGTACGCTGGCCTCATCATGGCACGCTTGGTATCGGGAAGGCGAGCGCCAATTACCAGTCCAGGAAGACGAGACGGGATTGGTGCTGTGGTCGCTGTGGCAGCATTATGATCGCTACCGGGATTTGGAGTGGCTCAGCCCGTCATTTCGATCGCTGGTGATTCATGCCGCCGATTGGATGTGCAGCTTCCGCGACGAAACGGGGCTGCCACAGCCGAGTTGGGATTTGTGGGAGGAGCGGCGCGGCGTCCATGCGTTCACGGTTGGCGCCGTGTGGGCGGGCTTGGAGGCGGCGGCCAATTTTGGCGAAGCATTCGGCGAGACGCTGCTGGCGAAAAAGTATCGGGACGCCGCGAACAGCATCAAAGAAGCTGCCGACAAGTATCTGTTTCGGGCTGATAACGAGCACAAAGAAGCACGTTTCGTGCGCATGGTCAACCACTCCAAAGACAAAAGCGAAGAGACCGCAGAGCCGAAAGGTCGCGGTGGTGTGGCGGTGAAGGGCAAGCGTACTACTCAGGAGATCAGTCTGACCAAGGATAACATCACCTGGACCGTCGATTGGACGCTCGATTCAGCGATGTACGGATTGTGGTACTTCGGCATGTACGCGCCCGACGATCCACGCATCGTCTCGATGATGGCGCAGTTACGCGAGCGGCTGTGGTGTCAGACGGAAGTCGGCGGCTCGGCGCGCTACGAGAACGATTATTATCATCAGGTCAGTCAGGACGTGGAGAAAATTCCGGGCAACCCCTGGTTCATCTGCACAATGTGGTTGGCGCAGTACACGATCGCAGCGGCCAAGCGCGTCGATGATTTGAAACCCGCGATCGAGATTCTGGAATGGGTGGCCGATCACGCCCTCGAAAGCGGCATCC
>JBBRMW010000133.1:0-15801 GCA_038230635.1 Aggregatilineales bacterium
GGCAAAACCAACGCTTCCGTCTTCATTCTCCTCGCTCTATATGCCTGGAACCTTATTGTCCTGTTCAATTTCATCAATGACCGTCCGTTAGGTGAGGTCAAACCCGTTCTTGATTTGCTCTGATTCATGCCCCACCCTCAGATATAAGTAAGGCGACTATGGATAGGGAAAAAGCGATCTTCTGCATTGTTTTTGGTATCCTCGGTATCATGGTTGGCGACTGGAATCCGGATTCGCTGTACCGAAGAAGAGGGGAATCCGCGGATAGAGTGCCTAAGCCTGGAAGCCTAAGCAGACGCTTGCAGCGTGCCGGGGTAATAATAGGTAGTCTGATGCTTATTGCGATCGGCATGATCTCCCTCAGCGCTTGATGCCAAAGCCCCCACCCGCCACCCTGATCCCTACTCGATCGGCTTGACGAAATCTGCCGAGATGCGCCGGAAGCCGTACTTTTTATCTGAGAACCGAATCTCCAGTTCCTCGATGCCGCTCCGCATCGCGCTGGCGATCACGATCCCATCGCCGAATTTGTCGTGCGTCACGCGCTGGCCGGTATGGTAACTCGTCGGTTTTTCTGGACGACGCGCCGCCTCGCTCGAAGCGCTTTTCACCAGTCCGTTGGCCGGGATACCGAGCGTCACGCCGGGCGGGAGTTTGCCGCTCTGTGACGAGGCGGGTGGCAGCTTACCCGGTGGCTGAGCGCGAGGGATTGGCGGCGCGGGACTCCACGTTGTGGCGCGCTGATACGACTCTCGCTCGCGCGCGAAACCTGAACGAGATGGCAGCGCCGAACCCTGCGTCAATTCGCGCGGAATATCAGATAGAAAGCGCGACGGTGGCAGGTAGTCGCCCTGGCCGTAGACGGTGCGACGCAGCACCCAGGTCAGATGCAGCACATCTTTGGCGCGCGTGATCCCGACGTACATCAGGCGACGTTCTTCGGCCATCTGGTCAGTGTCTTCAAACGAGCGCGAATGGGGCAACGTGCCGTCTTCCAAACCCGTGAGGAACACAACCTTGAATTCCAGACCTTTGGCGGCATGGAGCGTGAGCAGCGTTGGAGCATTGGCAGTTTCTTCGCGGGTATCGGCGGCATCGGCCACCAGGGAAACATCTTCGATGAAAGCGGCCAGCGGCTTATCGCCGAAATCCTGTGCCAATTTCTGAAACGCGCGTATGTTTTCGATCCGATCCTGCGCCTCTTGTGTGCCGTCGTTCAGATAATCGAGGTAACGGGTACGCGCCAACACATCCTCGAACAATTCGCCGACAGCCAGCGTTTCTTTCGCGCCACGCCACGTATCCATCAATGCCGCGAAATCGGTCAATGATCGTTCGGCGCGCGCCCCAAACGGCGACGGCTCGCCCTTTGCCAGTGCCGCCAGCGCCGTCATGATCGACTGCTGACGCCCTGCCGCCCAGCTTTCCAACTGTGTCAGCGTCTTCTCACCCAGTCCGCGTGGTGGCGTGTTGATAATGCGGCGCAGGCTCACACTGTCATCAGAATTGGCGATCAGCCGCAGGTAGGCCAACACATCCTTGACTTCTTTACGCGAATAGAAGCGGGTGCCACCAACCAATCGATACGGTAAACCTGCCCGCACGAACGCCTCTTCCAGGCTGCGCGATTGGGCGTTGACACGGTACATCACGGCACAATCGCGGGGCTGTCCGCCATCCGCCACGTAATTGGCGATTTGTTCCACGATGTACTGCGCTTCGGCTTCCTCGGTCAGCAGATCGCGGTAGACGAGCTTCGAGCCATCAGCGCGCTGCCCGGTCAACGTGATCGGGATGTGATCGGCGTTGTGGCGAATCACAGCGGTGGCCGCGTCGAGGATCAGTTGGTGCGAGCGATAATTTTGGCCCAGCCGAATCAGCCGCGCGTCTTTGTAATCTTCACGGAAGCGCCCGACGTTACGCGGATCAGCGCCTCGGAAGCGGTAGATCGATTGATCAGGATCGCCGACGGCAAATAGGTTGTTCGTCCCGCCCGCAAATAACCGCACCAGTTCATATTGAGCGGTATTCGTATCCTGGAATTCATCCACCAGAACGTGCCGGTAGTAGCTCTGGTAGCGGCGCAGCGTATCGGGATCGGCGCGAAACATCAGGACGGGTATCATCAGCAAATCATCGAAATCGAGCGCATTGCTGGCGCGCAGCATATGCTGGTACAGGCTGTAGACACTTTGCGTGATCTTTTCAGCGGGTGTGATCGCCGGATATTCGTCGGGCGGGATCAGCTCGTTTTTAGCGCCGCTGATGCGATTGAGCAAGGCGTGCGGCGAATTGCGCTTCGGATCGACGTTTAGTTCGTCCAGTGCGGCCTTGATCAGGCTGATCTGATCGTCGGTGTCGTAGATCGTGTAATCGGCATTGTAGCCAATATGCGCCGCCTCACGCCGCAGAATGCGCGCGCATAGGCTGTGAAAGGTGCCGATGTTGAGACCGTGAGCCGTCTCTTTGCCCAGCAGCTTTTCGATGCGCTCCGTCATTTCGCGGGCGGCCTTGTTCGTGAAGGTCACGGCCATGATCTGACGCGGCTGAACGCCCAGCACCTGAATCAGATAGGCGACACGGCGGGTGAGCACAGTCGTTTTACCTGACCCCGGCCCGGCCACTACGAGCGTCGGCCCGGGCGGTGCGGAGACCGCTTCGCGTTGTTCGGCGTTCAAGCCTTCGAGTAAGGAGATTTGGGCGGAATCCATCGAACGAATCCTCTCACAAACGACACACGGAGGCGCGATTATAACACGGATCAACCACCTGACGCCGATTTTTGTGCGTCTGGTTCAAGCAATGCCCATATTCGCCTGAATGCAGTCGATCGGGCAAAGCAACTCACGTAAACTCAGTAGATCACGATTTCGCGGGGAAACCCCTCTATCCCCCGGCCCCTTTCCCCCACGCAGGCGGGGGGATAAGGGGAGTCAAGCCCTTCGCCAAGAGGGAGAAGGGTTGTGGGGTGAGGGCACTTTTTCGATCTACTGATTCTTTCTATGTTCATATCCTCTATTTCAGCATGTGGTGCTATCGGCATATCCGTTGTGCATCCGAAGTTTATCGGTTTTATGGCGGAAAGCAGATGTTTTTGTATGGTGGGAGCATCATCGTGAATTTTTCGTGAAAAGTGCGTTTCAGGAGCATTTTGTTATACGTACCCGATTGACCGCAACCCCCGCCACGCCTATACTGAAACTGTTATGCGCAACCGATTAGAAATGACTCACCCGTGACGATCCGCTCCGTTCCAAATTCGCTGACCCCGCTCGTGCGCCGCCCCAGCTTTTGGCTCGGACTGGTCGTCACTGGAATCAGCGTGGTAGTCCTCTTAGCGGTCGTCAATCTGAACGATCTGGTGAACGTCTTGCGACAGGCCAATGTCGGGCTGGTCGCACTCAGTGGCGTCCTGATCGTGGCTGCGATCTTTGTACGCGGCTGGCGCTGGCAGATCGTCCTGCGCACGCCGACACCCTTCTGGACCGTTTTTCATGTCGAGAACGTCGGCTATTTGATCAACAATATCTTGCCGCTGCGCCTCGGTGAACCCGCGCGTGCCGTGATGCTCAGCCGGGTCACGCCGATGTCGCCGCTCGAAATCCTCTCAACGATCGTCGTGACGCGGTTGGCGGATATGATCGCCGTGCTCGGAATGCTCGGTTTGGTGATTCCAGCATTGGGCGCGACCGAAGGCGTGCGACTGGCCGGCTATGGCACGCTCCTGACCGCACTAGCCTTGACGTTGCTCACCATCCTCGGCATCGTCGCTGACAAGCCGCTCCTGCGCATCACGGGCGCGCTCAGCCGTCGAATCTTGCCCGCCCCGCTCGCCACAAAGATCATAGGCTGGCTGGCCGAACTGCTGATCGGGCTGACACCGCTCCGCCAACCGCGTAAGCTGATCGGGCTGGTTGGCTCGACCGTACTGATCTGGCTGTGCTATTTGCTCTATTATCATGTCACGCTGATGGCACTCACGCCACATCCGCCGATCGCCTGGGCAACCCTGGCGACGTGTACGGCCTCACTGAGCACCGCGATCCCGGCCTCGCCCGCCTACGTGGGCGTGTATGATGCGGTTGTCGCGTTCACCGTCGCGCCATACATCGGGCAGACGGCAGCGATCGGCTATGCGATTATTCTGCATGGCGTCGAATTTATCATTGTCCTGTTGTTCGGCCTCGTTTCATTGGCCGCCAGCGGTGCAGCCCTCGGCAAGGTGGCGCTCGGAGCCGCCGCGCTGTCCGAGTCCCCGAACCCTTTATCCGAAGCGAAGGAATTATCATGATGACCGCTAAATCCATCAGCAAGCCCTCGATCACCCTGTTTTACCCGATGTACAACGAGATCGGGCACATCCGCTCAATGACTGGCAAGGCGCTGGCCGTGCTGGAATCGATCACCGACGATTTCGAGATTCTGATCATTGATGACGGCAGCAGCGACGGCTGTGAAAAAGTCGCCGACGAGTTCGCCGCGAACGATCCGCGCATCCGCGTGATCCATCACCAGGGCAACAAGGGTTACGGCGCAGCCCTGCGGACGGGCTGGGGGAGCGCGGCCAAGGACATCGTGGTATACACCGATTGCGACGAGCCGGTCGATCTGAACGAACTGCGCGAAGCGGTGACGCACATCGTCGATCATGATATGGTGATCGGCTATCGGCTCAATCGCTGGGAAGGTTGGAAGCGCTTCATCTACAGCAAGGGCTATAACTTCCTGGTCAAGACGCTGTTCAACGTCCATGTGCGCGACATCAATTTCTCGTTTAAACTGATCCGTCGCGGCCAACTGCAAAAGCTGCGGCTGAGCGCGGGATCGGCGTTCATCGACGGCGAACTACTCGCCGAAGCCGCCCTGAATCATCTGACGATCTATGAGATGTCGATCGCCTACCAGATGCGGCAGTTCGGCGAGTCGAAGTTCAATTCGCTGCGCGCGGCGACCCATACCTTCGAGGAGATCGTGGCCTATGCGCGCCGTCGTCGGACGTATGCGCGCGCGGTGATCCTGATGCAGTCGAGCAAGAGCTGAACCTCACCCCCTGGCCCCCTCTCCGTCATCACGGAGAAGGGGAGATCGACGCCGCTCCGGTGAAGTTTACAGGATCACGAATGATGAGCGATCAACCGATTGTGACACACGACCGCGAGATTCTTGGCGGGATACCCGTGTTTACAGGCACTCGTGTTCCGGTGCAAAACCTGATCGATTACCTGACGACTGGCGAAACGATTGATGCGTTTCTAGATGATTTCCCCGCGGTGACACGCGAGCAGGTAATCAAATTCTTGGAGATCGTCGGCGCACTGGCAACGTCGTCCAATGCGCGTTCTGATTGACGAATGCCTGCCGCGCAAACAGCAGTTGACCTCACCCCCCGGCCCCCTCTCCGTCATCACGGAGAGGGGGAGATCGACGCCACGCAAAATGGCGTATAATCGACCCATACACGATGTCAGCGCGATTTAGGGCGGTGGGCGATGAGCGACAAGCAGTTCGTGATCGATTTGCCAGCGGATTTGATCGAGCAAGTGAAGACGGCCACGACCGATATTCGCGGATTTGTGGAGCGCGCTCAAGCATGAGTTGGCGCTGAATGATACGCCGCTGACGATGGCCGAAAAAGAGGCGCTCCTACGCAGCATTCTGCCACCAGAACGCCACGAAGAAGCGATCGAACTTTTGCGAGCGGCAAAACCAATTCCGGGTATGTTTGCGGGGAAAATCTGGGTCAGCGACGACTTCGATGATCCGCTGCCCGACGAATTCTGGCTGAGCGGCGATCCATGAACGTGTTGCTCGATACCCATACGTTTATCTGGTGGGCACAAGACCCTGGCAAACTTTCGCGCATGGCAGCGTCGATTTGCAACGATCCGCAAAATCGGCGCTATCTCAGTTTGGTGAGCGTCTGGGAAATGCAAATTAAGATCCAAGCGGGAAAGTTGACGATTTCTCCGTCATTATATAGGGTTGTCGCCGCTTATTTGCAGACCGACCAGATTAAGCTGCTGCCGATCGAATTGGCGCACATTTTCGCGTTGGCGCAACTGCCCTATCATCATCGCGATCCGTTCGATCGGCTGCTCGTCGCGCAAGCCCTTCACGATAAAATGCCGCTCTTGTCGGGCGACCCGCTCGTCGCGCACTATGCGGCGCAGGTGCTTTGGTAGCGGGCGCAAAACACGCGGTCAAACGGCCCCAAACGGCGTATAATGTGAGGCGCAAATTCGCCGCGCCTATGTCAGCGACGCACACAAGGTCACACATCGCCCATGAAAATCTTTATAAGCTATCGCCGCGATGACAGTGCCGATGTAACAGGCCGCATCTACGAAAATCTGATCCCGCCGCTCGGACCGTTCGCGCCCGAAGACGTGTTTATCGATGTCGATTCGATGCCGCTGGGCGTGAACTTCAAAGACTACCTGGAAATGCAAGTGGCACAATGTGCGCTTTGCCTCGTGGTGATCGGCCCGCAGTGGACAGCCATTGCCGATGAACGTGGCACTCCCCGCTTACACGACCCGCGCGATTTTGTGCGGATCGAAGTCGAGACGGCGCTCACACGCAAAATCCCAGTGATTCCGCTGCTGGTGATGAACGCGCGGATGCCCACTGCCGCCGAACTGCCCGCCTCGCTGTCCTCGCTGACTTTTCAGAACGGTACAGTGATTCGCCGCAACCCGGATTTCAAAGCGGATATAGGGCGTGTCATCAAAGCGATGCACGGCTGGCTCAATACGTCGCCCGTCGCGCCTGTGAGTGCCCCACCGCCGCGCATCGAAGTCGTACCCGGCACGATCCGCACGGATGCGCATGGCATCGAGCAAGTGTATGTTCCAGCGGGCACATTCATCATGGGCAGCGACCCGAAACGCGATCCGCAGGCGCAACTTGATGAGCAGCCCGCCCACGAAGTCCACATCACGCGCCCATTTTGGATCGATCACTTCCCCGTCACGAACGCCGCTTTTGCCGCCTTTGCGAAGGACGGCTACCGGAACCAGAAACTGTGGACGCCGGAAGGCTGGGCGTGGCGCGAAAAAGAAAAGATCAGCGCACCGAAGGATTATGATGGTTTCGGCGATCCAAAACAACCGCGCGTGGGAATCAGTTGGTACGAGGCGGCGGCTTATGCGATCTGGCGTGGGGCGCGTCTGCCGACGGAAGCCGAATGGGAGTATGCGGCGCGTGGGCCAAAATCGTCGATCTATCCCTGGGGTGATCAATACGAATTAGGACGTGCGAACATAGATGAGTCGGACATCGGCGGTAAATATCTGCAGCGAACCAGCGCAGTCGATGCTTACCCCATTGGTAGGAGTTGGATCGGTGCGTATGACATGGCAGGTAACGTTTGGGAGTGGGTCGCGGACGGGTACAGCGCCGACTTTTATGCGAATCGCCCGTCGCCCGATATAGACCCATTCAATGAATGTACATCATCCAGTAATAGCTCTGGGCTGCGCGGCGGGTCGTGGTACTTCAATGCTCTCATCGCGCGCGCGGCTGCTCGTAGCCCCGCCGATCCGCACTATCGCTACAACGGTGTGGGTTTGCGTCTCGTCGCTTCCGTCCCTTCTTAATTATGCTGTAATCTGTATCTCTGGACTCTATTGACCACGAAGGACACGTCCAAAACATGCAAGATAACGCCTATGCCGGGATGCTCGCCATGCAGGAAAATCACTGGTGGTGGCGAGGAATGCGGCGCGTCTATGGGTATGCACTGCGCGACTTCAAACCGAGCGGATCAGGTAAGGCGCGGCTGATCGATATTGGCTGCGGCTTCGGCGCGAATCTGCGGGTGCTCGATCCGCTCGGTGACGTGGTGGGCGTCGATGTGTCGTTGGAGGCGCTGCGCTCGATCGAGAAGCGACCGACGCTCGGCCTCGTGCAGGCGGAGGCGGATGCACTGCCGTTCCGCGCCGATGCCTTCGATGTGATCGCGCTGCTGGCGGTGATCGAGCACATCGATCACGATGATACGGTGCTGGCCGAAACACACCGGGTGGCACGATCAGGCGCGCGGCAAATCTTGTGTACGTCGGCGTTCATGTTCCTGTGGAGTCACCATGATGTGGCGAATAACCATCGGCGGCGCTATCGGATCGGCCAACTCGATCGGTTGCAGCGGGCGGCGGGTTGGCAGGGCGTGACGAGCTATCTGAACATGGCGATCTTTCCGGCGGTGGCGCTGGTGCGGCTGATGCAGCGACACGATCTACCCAGTGGTAACTCCCAATATGACATGGGGCCGAATCTGGGGCCGCTAAACGGGATAATGGCCTGGATATTGGGCGGCGAAGGTTGGCTGATCAGTCGATTGCACACGGTATTGCCGTTTGGCGTCGATGTATTCAGTCTCACGCACCGCGACTGATGGGACACTTCTCACTATAATCGTCAATGCAAATTCCCCCACCAAGTGGATAACACGGCGGCGCGGCGTGATTGCATGTGTCTTCAACCAGCGTTAACGAGGGATGCCATACAGGAAAATCGACGCGAAGACACTGAAGATGTTCAAGACAACTGACCAAACAATTGTCGCCTTCAAAAAACTGACTGGGAACTGCTTTGTTCCCCAAGCGACAAAAAGCATTAGGACGGGGAAATAATCTAAGCTAAAACGCTGGCTGATCGCCTGGATGAATCCTTCGTTGTGATAAAATAACTGAACTGTGATCATTGCGCCAATAACGCCCCATACTGTAAGGAGTAGCAGCTTTGAGGGACGCGCGTAGAAAGCTGCAACTAGAAATGGACTCGTGGCTAGTAGTGCCGTTCCGAAAAGATCGATCGACTGAATGTGAAGCATATCAGCGCCGCCAAATTGAATGTGGAAACCCTGAAGAAAAAAAATACACCACGTTGAAAAGAACATACTGAGGCGCATATAAGCCATATCCTTTCAGGCGAATACCAAGCACATCGTTTGGTGCGATATAGCCATAGCCGGTATCGAATGGGTTGCCAAAACGCAAATCGTTAAAGATCAGATAAATGAGCAAACCAATTCCGATGCACGCAAAAAACGCGATTAGCTGCTTAGCATAACCTTTTGCTGGACGCCGTTCAAAAAAGCACCAAGAATATAGGCACTAAACCTATAGTTAATTGTCTGCACAGAAAGGCACAGGTAATCGCCATGCCAGCATAAAAACCTTTTTGAGGCGAAGCACTCAAACTCGCCAGCAGTCCAATCGTCAGAAATGCGGTTCCCAGCAAGTGTGAATAAAACCATATCCCCTGACCATATACGAGAGTCGGCCAAAACGATGAGCCAAACAAGAACGCTATCAACAGCCAATATTTTGAAAAACTGACATTCCCGGCAACAACTATAATTCGCCAAAATGCCCAAGCCGTGAAAAGCAAGACGGGGATGACGATGACGACCATGGACGCACCTGTGCCAAAAAGCATAATAAACGGGATCATCAAAATAGCTGGTAGTGGTGGAAAAGGAGAATAAACTTTACCCTTGTAGGCTACCGCATCGCTACCACGAGTCTGCGGGGTATCCGGTATGTCGAGTCTGCCTTGCATAAAAGCAGTCGCTTGCTGACTAGCCAAATTGTGTCCCAATGTACTATAATTCAGGATGAGTATTGTGAAAACTAATACAAATACGACACCTGTAAACGCAATCGCCTTTTCAATCTGAGACAAGATTCTTTCCATTTTCGACCTCGTTGGTATGTTATTGAATGCAATTCTATCCGATATTGAGCTTTGGTATCACTCTATTCAGCGTCACGCGCCGAGATTGAGGGATCGCGTCTCACCACAATTGCCAACGCAAATTCCGCCCCAGGGGATAGCGATGTCGTACTCGATGCTATACTTATCTATAAAATGCAGCTTAGAAGATCACCAAAATCGATTTTCCGATCCTCTCTAAATAGTGGATGTACCTTCGCCTCAAGCACAGCTTCGCCAACAGCGGCTCGAATTGGAAATGCTGAGCATCTTCACTGTATTTTTGTACAGCATTTAGACAAATCCTTATCGATTTGTGATAGGAATCCTATATCGTACATCAAAAAATGATATATCGTAGAGCGTACAACCTTTCTTCGGAGTCTGAAATCTCATGTTCTTGAACCGCGTCTTCCATCGCTCAACCGTTCCAATCGCGGCGATTGCGCTGTGCGTGGCCGTTCTGCTCACGTTCGGCACACGCTCGGCGCTGGCTGTCGGCACCACCCGCTATGTCAACCCAGATTCAATTTGCGGCGGCTCGTCGCCCTGCTACGGCTTCATCAATTCTGCGATCAATGCGGCCAACAGCGGCGACAAAATCATCATCCAGGTAAATCTTAGCCAGTCGCTGACTGCGGATCACGGCCTGTCGGACATTGAGATCACGGCCCCGTCGCCCTTGATCACATTATCCGCCATTCAATTGAGCACGGCCAATCACTGGAACATCCACGACTTCACCGTCACCAATAATGTGCTGATCAGCGGCACCCCGAATGGCATGACGATCGCCAATCTGCATGTCCATATGATTGCCCTGCGCCAAGTAAGCGGCCCGATCGGTGGAACGATCAACATTACGGGGAATACGCTGCCGGGCGGTACGACCGCGATCGAGGTCTCTGGTGCGGATGGGCAGCCCATCAACGGCATTATCAACATCAAGAACAATGTCGGCGTGGGGGCGATCAATGTCTTGGCCTATGTCTCGGCAGGAGGCACGGGCAACTTTAACGCTGCACTCACCATCGATAACAATGCGACCGTGACCGGCACCAATCTCGGCGTTTACTATCGCGGCAGCAACACGGGCGTCGGCAATATCACAGGCAACATCACGATCAGTAACAATACGACCTCGGCGGCTGACGCGAAGCTGGCGATTGCACTGGGATCGGCGGTCACGCCTGGGTATAATGTGACGGGCATCATCACTGGTAATATCACGTTTACTGGCAATCGTGCCGCACAGTTGGCGATCTGGTCGGCCTATGCGCCCTCCGCGCCCATGTCCGGCAACTTTACCGTGACGAATAACAATGTTGAGCGCATCGAGTTCAGTCTGGGCGGTGCGTTCAGTGGCAGCCTGAATTATACGGGCAATTACATTCATTATCAGGGGTCGGCAGAAGGCACTTTTGTCTCGGTATATCCCACCAGCATCGCTGCCGCCGCGACCGTCAACATCGCCAACAATACGGGCAACACCGGATTCATCGTGCGGACAGCCACAGGCAACCTGGATGGCGCATTAACCATCCAAAACAACGTAGGTTCACATTTGACCCTTCAGCTTCATGGGACGAACACCAAGCCATACAGCATTATTGGCAACACGTTTATCGCCAATGATCCGACAAATGGTCAGACCGATGGCAACTTGATGATCACATCTGATACAACTTCGTTGGGTGCTGGCACAATTAGCAGCAATAACGTGCTGTCCCTGAATGTGATTGTCGGTACGGGTGGCGGTTTGGCGGGTAATCTGACGGTCACTTCTAACATTTTTGCCTCGATAGCGGGATTCTTTGTACAGGGTCCGACCGGCGTTGGCACACTCACGCTAACCGGCAACACGCTCACCACCAAGGCCGTCTTTCAAAACATGAAATCCGAAGTGCATTTCAATCGGATTCTGGGGATAGTGGATGTGAATGGCCCTACGACGGTCAACGCACAAGACAACTGGTGGGGTTGCAACGGGGGGCCAGGCAGCAGTTGCCACCCGTATGTCAATGGGGGCATTCTCCAGCCGCACTTGGTTCTGGCCGCCGTCACCGTCTGTACCAACAGCAGTCTGTTGACGGGTTACTTCAATGTTCTTAACGATAGCAGCGGGATCATCACCAGTGGCAACGTGACACCGGGTCTCGTCACCCTTACCAGCGTGGGCGGGACTCCAGTCAAACCCTCCGTGGGACTCAGCAATGGGGCAGGCACAACCGGCATTACGTTGGGGGCAAGTAACCCGACCTCCGTCACCTATACGCTCGATCAACAGTCGATCACCACCAGTACGGCGTGCGGGGCACCCATCAAAAAGACTATCGGCGTGTATCACAACGGTGTCTTCCTGCTGCGTAACACGAACACGTCGGGCGGAGCGGACCTGACCATCACCTTTGGCCCGACCACCAACACCTACCCGATCGTCGGCGATTGGACGGGCAGCGGAATCGATACGATTGGTGTCTACGATCAAGCGCATCGCAACTTCATACTGCGCGACAGCAATACGCCGGGTGCCGCTGATCACATCATTACGTTGGGGAATCCGGGCGATCTGCCGATGGCAGGGCGCTGGATGGTGGGTGCGACGCATGATGGAATCGGCGTTTTCCGACCGACCAACGGCCTGATCTACCTGCGCAATACGCTGACAACGGGTTTTGCCGACCATACGATGGTGCTTGGCAGTCCCGGCGATCAGGGGTTGGCGGGTGATTGGACGAACAAGGGCTTTGACAGTCCAGGCGTGTACCGACCCTCGCAAGGCATATTCTATATGTCTAACAAAGTCTGCAACTGCACCACTTTCGCGGACTTTTTCTTCACATATGGCGCGCCTAATCAGTCTCCACTCGTCGGCGATTGGACGGGCAGCGGAACGATCGGCGTTGGTACATTCAACAATGGGGTTTTCTCGCTGCGCAACACGCTTACCAGCGGCAGTCCTGATCTCACGATAGCGTTCGGGGCGGCGGGTGATATTCCGTTAGCTGGACGGTGGGTCAGTCCGGGGCCATCGCTCGGCGGCCTGATCGTCGTGCCCGACAACGGATCGCAGCCACCTGTCACGGCGACCGTAGCTCCGCCGCTGGTTGCGCCGCCTTCGTTCGACGGCTAAGTCGCATTATCCGCAGCCGCCCTGCGCTATGCAAATGGTCGAGGGCAGCTTTCAGAGACCACTGTGGTCATTCAAATGGGCGATCATCTCGGATCGCCCATTTTCATTTTCATTCGATTTAGATTTCAAGTATGTGCTGTGCGGTGCATTAAATCGCGTGCGTGGAGCTTCATTATACGCTTCAATTGTTAAAACTCGTTAAAAACTTATAAAAATATCCTAATAATCGTCGATTCTGTGGACTTTGCCGTATGCAAAGCATTAAATTCATGTAAAATACGCCCAACATCGACCGCAATTTAGGTCGATCATTTTACTCTCAAGGAGACGCGCCATGAAAAAAAGTGATTTCGTTGTGGAGGTTGCCAAACGCGCCGGGATTCCCCGCACCAAGGCGGACGAAGTTGTCAATCATGTCCTCGACATCGTATCCGACACGTTGAAGCAGGGTGAAAAATTGACACTCACCGGCTTTGGCACCTTTGAAGTCCGCGCGCGCGCAGCACGTCCGGGCATCAATATCCGCACGAAGGAAAAGATCACGATCCCGGCCAGCAAGCGTCCCGTCTTCAACGCCGGCGCGGTGCTCAAGGCCGCCGTTTCGGATCACAAGAAGGATGCGCCAGTTGCGAAGCCCGCCGCCAAACCCGCTCCGAAGGCTGCGGCCAAACCCGCCGCCAAAGGCAAAAAGTAGAGCGATTCCAGGGCACATTATTACCCCGTTCTATCCAGAGCGGGGCGATCTGCACCATTTCGCTTCATAGGCACGAGCAATAGGGCGTCTTCGGGACACCTATTTTTTATCTCGGCGCGTCGCATAGCCCATTGGAATCATAGCAAAAGAAAACGGCAGCGAACACATTATAAAATGTTCGCTGCCGTTGATTGTGTTATGAAAGGCGCTTTAACCGCTGAACAGTGACAGAGAAGCGCAATTTGAGCGACGGGCTTACAGGGTGCCCGGTCAGACACGTCGCTTACGCGGGTATCTGCTCAACCTGTGATGCTGGAAGGGAAAAGGTACTAACTACCTGCTTGCGCAGGCCGTTTTCGCTGTTCGGCTTCGTGTGCTCACTAGAAAGGAGGTGATCCAGCCGCAGCTTCCGCTACTGCTACCTTGTTACGACTTCGTCCCAGTCACCAGCCCTGCCTTGGGCGGATGCGTCCCGAGGGTTCGCAGACCGACTTCAGGCGTGACCAGCTCCCATGACGTGACGGGCGGTGTGTACAAGGCCCGGGAACGTATTCACCGCACTATGCTGACGCGCGGTTACTAGCAACTCCGACTTCATGTGGGCGGGTTGCAGCCCACAATCTGAACTGGGGTCGGCTTTAGTGGATTGGCTCCGCCTTGCGGCTTGGCAACCGATTGTACCGACCATTGTAGCGTGTGTGTAGCCCTGGATATAAAGGCCATGCTGACTTGACGTCATCCCCACCTTCCTCCCGCTTGTCACGGGCAGTCGGACTAGACGATTTAACTAGCCCCGGGGGTTGCGCTCGTTACAGGACTTAACCTAACACCTCACGGCACGAGCTGACGACAGCCATGCAGCACCTGTGGCTACGCCTTGCGGTCCCCCCTGTTTCCAGGAGGTACTGTAGCCATGTCAAACCCAGGTAAGGTTCTTCGTGTAGCCTCGAATTAAACCACACGCTCCGCTGCTTGTGCGGGCCCCCGTCAATTCCTTTGAGTTTTAGCCTTGCGACCGTACTCCCCAGGCGGGATGCTTATCGGCTTGCCTACGACACCGAGCGGGTTGAGCCGCCCAGCGCCTAGCATCCATCGTTTACTGCATGGACTACCGGGGTTTCTAATCCCGTTCGCTCCCCATGCTGTCGTGTCTGAGCGTCAGGTATGCGCCAGGACGCCGCCTTCGCCTCTGGTGTTCCTCCGGATCTCTACGCATTTCACCACTACACCCGGAATTCCACGTCCCTCTCGCACCCTCAAGACTGGCAGTCTGGCACAGCCTCCGCACGGTGAGCGCGCGGCTTTCATGCACCACTTACCAACCCGCCTGCACACCCTTTATGCCCAGTAAATCCGGATAACGCTCGCCTCCTACGTTTTACCGCGGCTGCTGGCACGTAGTTAGCCGAGACTTATTCGCCAGGTACCGTCCTTGCTCGTCCCTGACAAAAGGAGTTTACAGTCCGAAAACCGTCATCCTCCACGCGGCGTTGCTGCGTCAGGCTTTCGCCCATTGCGCAATATCCCTTACTGCTGCCTCCCGTAGGAGTCTGGGCCGTATGTCTGTCCCAGTGTGGGGGGTCACCCTCTCAGGTCCCCTACCCGTCGTTGGCTTGGTAGGCCACTACCCTACCAACTACCTGATGGGCCGCAGCTCCCTCCCTCAGCCCCGGAAGTTTCTTTGCCCCTTTCTAAAAAGGGCAAAGACATGCGGTATTAGCAGCCCTTTCGAACTGTTATCCCCCGCTGAGGGGCAGGTCAGCTACGTGTTACGCACCCGGTCGCCACTAAGCATTGCTGCTCCGTTCGACTTGCATGTATTAGGCACGCCGCCAGCGTTCATCCTGAGCCAGGATCAAACTCTCCGTTGATTGATTGCCGGACTTTCGTCCGACGCACCATTCTGACACACCGTCAAAATGATGGGGGTTTTCCTTATCCACGCGATTTGCTGCTTTCGCAACCCATCGCGCGCCCTGTTTTTCGCTGTATGCTTGCTTCTCTGTCACTGTTCAGTTGTTAAAGTGCGTCATCCTGCCCAAAGCTGCCGGGTTCGCCCGACGAAAAAGCCGACTGCTTGCGCCGTCGGCCACAGACACCTCACCCAGATGTTTCTTGCTTCGCTCACGCTTAGCTCATCTCGCTCGTTGTCTGCCGCCTCCTCCAGGTTGTTACGTGAGCATCACGCCGCTTTCACCGCGTGTTGTCCTCATGTAGCGAGTATTCTACCCCACCTTTTCGTTCCCGCAAGGGTCAA
>JBBRMW010000134.1:0-15745 GCA_038230635.1 Aggregatilineales bacterium
CATACCGAAACAAATCCATTTGGCTGTACAGCGCTGGATGGATTATGTCTTTCAATCGTTCCTCAACCACCGCTGCCGATGGTCCCGCCGTTTGTCGCTTACTTTGATCCCGCTGAACCGCGCGCGTATGTCGTACACTTTTCTTGTTTGGTTTGTTGCTCATCTTTCTACTTTACCCAGTTTTTCTTTGTTTTTTCACCCCTTGACTATCCATAAAATCCCCTAACTTTTGACCAATAGGGTGAGGTCAATTACCTCATTTTTATGAGCGGGCACTTTTTCGATCTGCTGAATTTAGGGCATTGATTTCAACCGGGCGCGTCGATCCGCGATGATCTGACGCGCTTCTTCGATCGAATGCGCGGATTTGAGCTTTGCGCCGACGCCTCCGCGCCCATATAGTTGGCCGAAAATCTCCAACATACGCGCCATGAAATCGCTTTTGATGATCAATACCGTCATCTCGAACGGGATCGATCGATTTTTTTGATTCAAAGAATTGCGGAAGTGACTCAACGCGCGATCGGGCAGCAAGCTGCTCTGCGAGAAATCGGCGATGACATCGATCGCACCGCCCTCTTTCGTCAGTTCGAGGGCTTGGGTCACGGCCTCGTCGTATTGCTCCCACGTCCATTGACCGGTGTAGGTGTAGCACAAGATGGTCTTGGCGGGGTCGTCCCAGCGCACGGTGACAGGCATGATAACGTCGATGACCTCAAAAATACATACTTTGATTCTACCCGGAATGCCGGAAAAGTAAAATTCAGTCGATCACGATTTGGGGCAGAAAACATCGAAATTCCGGGCGACCACACCGGGTTCATAATAACCCCGGGCAAACCTATGACCACACCGAGTTCGACCGCACCCCAAAACCTCGCCCCCAATCTTGAATGCCCTGCCTTGCGGTAAAACAGGGTGGGGTGAGGGCTTTCCCCGCGCTATAATCATCGCCCCACTCCGAAACGGTGGGATTTAACATCAATAGATTTTTAGAAGGGTATCTCCATGCGTTTGTTACGAAGAATTCTTTTGATCCTCGTGATCGTCATCGTCCTGATTGTTCTGGCGGGCGGCGGCGCATTCATCTATTCCACACGCCGCGTGCTGCCGCAAGTCGATGGCACCATCACGCTCAAAGGGTTGGACGGCCCGATCACGATCTACCGCGACGCGAAGGGCGTCCCTCAAATCTACGCCAGCACCACCCACGATCTGTTCTATGCGCAGGGATTCGTCCAGGCGCAAGATCGCTGGTGGCAGATGGAGTTCAATCGGCACGTCGGCCAGGGGCGCATCAGCGAACTGGTCGGCAAAAACGATACGGCCTTGCGCAACGATATTTTCATCCGCACACTCGGTTGGAATCGCGCCGCGCAGGCGAATCTCGACGCCGCGCCCAAATCCACCCTCGATGTGACGCAGGCTTTCAGCGATGGCATCAACGGCTACATCGGCGGCAAATCCGGCGCTGAACTGGCGCTCGAATATTCGGTGTTGTCGCTGACGGGCGTCAACATCCCGATCGAAAAATGGAAGGCGCTCGATTCCTTCGGCTACGCGGTCGCGGAGGGTTGGTCGCTCAGTGGCAACGCCGACTCTGAACTTCAGCGCGTCAACCTGTACAAGAAGATGGGCGGCGACGCGGCTGGTCAGGCTTTGATCGACAACTTTTATGCGCCACCCTATCCCTACGACAAAAAGCCGACAATCATCACCGCCGACGAACTACCGCTGAAGGCCGCGCCCGTGCAAACGGCCAACATTCCGGCACCTGTTCCCGTCATTGCGCCCGGCACCGACTTGAGCCACGTCCAAACCAATTTGGTCGGCGCGCTCACGGCGGGTTATGGTCTCGTGATGGGGCAAGGCGCAGGCATTGGCAGCAATAACTGGGTCGTCGGCGGCAAACTTACCAGCTCTGGCAAACCGATCCTCGCCAACGATCCGCACATCGACATTCAAATGCCCGCGATCTGGTACGAAATGGGCTTGCACTGCACAACTGTGAGCGATAAATGCCCCTATGATGTGACGGGTTTCAGCTTCCCTGGCACACCCGGCATCGTGATCGGCCATAACGCGCATATCGCCTGGGGCGTGACCAATGTCGGTCCCGATGTGCAAGACCTGTATATCATCAAAGTCGATCCGACGACCGACACCAAATACGAACTTGACGGCAAAACCGAAGATATGAAGGTCATCACCGAGACGATCAAGTTCGGCGATGGCACGCCCTCAAAGGATATTCGCGTGCGCATGACGCACTTCGGCCCGATCGTGACCGATACGCCTGCCTATAGCAAGCAATCCGACAAACCGCTCGCCTTGCGCTGGACGGGTATCTCCAACATCAGCGATATTGCGGGTTCGGTGCTCAATATCGACAAAGCCGCCGATTGGAACACGTTCCGCTCGGCGTTAACGACCTGGGGCGTACCCTCGCAAAACTTCGTGTATGCCGACACCGAGGGCAATATCGGCTATCAGACGCCCGGCCTGATCCCGATCCGCGCGAAGGGTCACAGCGGCCTGACGCCCGTCGATGGCAGCACCACCCAATATGACTGGAAGGGCTTCATCCCGTTCGAGAATCTGCCCTCCGTCTACAATCCGCCGAGCGGCTTCATCGCCACCGCCAACGAAGCGCTGATCCCTGTATCGTACTATGCGGGTTTGGCCGATCAACTGGGCGACAAGTTCGGCAAGGACTCGAACTATGTGATCAGCCAGGAATGGGATTACGGCTATCGCGCGCAGCGCATTGTCGAACTGCTGACAGCCACGCCCAAGCACACCGTCGATACGATCGCAACCGTACAAGGCGATATGCTGAGCATTCCCGCCCGCGAGATTCTGCCCGCTGCGCTCAAACTCGACTATGGCTCGGACATCCCCAAAGAGGTGCTCGATTGGATGCGCGGCTGGGACTATCAGGAGCGCATGACCAGCGGACAAGCCGCCCTCTATGAGACGTTCTGGATTTCGCTGGCGACGCGCGTTTGGAAGGATAAGGTTGGCTACGTCCCCGACGGCTCGAACATCGCCTGGGGCCTCACACTGCTGCTCGATCAACCCACGAACACACTCTGGGGCACGGCTGGCCGCGATGGAACACTGCGCAGCGCAATGGTCGAAGCCTACAACACGGTCGTCAAAAAACTTGGCGGCGATTACAAATCGTGGCAGTGGTCAGCGCTGCACCATGCACTGTGGATCAGCACACCGCTCGGCTCCAGCGGTATCGGCCCGCTCGAAAATTTCGTCAATATCGGGCCGCTGTCGGTTGGTGGCGGCAACGAGACGGTCGCCGTCTCGCATTGGGACGACAGCGATCCGTATGACACGGGCGGCGGCATCTCGTCGATGCGCGTGATCATGGACTTGAGCAACTTCGATGGCAGCCAGTGGATTCTGCCGACTGGTCAGAGCGGCCACGCGACTAGCCCGCACTACCGCGACATGAACGACCAATGGCGGAACATCCAGTACAACGTCATGCCCTGGGACGCGGCGGGCATCAAAAAGGCCGCCGTCTCGACCTTGACCTTGCAACCGGGCTAAACCACAAATCGGTTTGCACCTTCCGTCCTCGATTCTTTTTACGGAAATGAGGGTGGAGGGTGCAAACCACCCCATTTCTGAGTGATTTTGCTCCCCACTTTCGAGACGTCTGTGCAAACGCACTTTGCCCGTCCCCGTGAAATATGGCACAATCTAAACTCTGGATAGAAATTGACTGAAATAAGGACTCATAAACGCATATGGTTCACATTCTGATTCCCGACAATCTCGATAAAGCTGGACTGAATATCCTGAGTGGAACACCCGATGTCACGATCCAGGCGGCGGCCAAAATGAGCCGTGACGAAGTGATCGCCGCGATCTCGAATGCCGATGGGTTGATCATCCGCAGTGCCACCAAAGTCGATGGGGCGATGCTGGATGCCGCACCGAAACTGCGGTTGGTGGGGCGCGCGGGCGTCGGCGTCGATAATGTCGATCTGGTGGCGGCCACCGAACGCGGCGTGCTCGTCATGAACGCGCCGGACGGCAACACGATCGCCACCGCTGAACTCGCGCTGGGGCTGATGATCGCGGTGTCGCGCTTTATTCCGGCGGCACACGCTTCGTTGGCGGGTGGGGCGTGGGATCGTAAGAATTTCACGGGCACCGAACTGCGCCACAAGACACTGGGCGTGATCGGTTTTGGGCGCGTCGGGCGAGCGATTGCGCGGCGGGCACAGGCTTTCGATATGAGCGTCATTGCGTATGACCCGTTCATTTCCGAGGATTCGGCCAAAGCGGTGGGCGTCGAACTCGTCCCACTCGACACGTTGTACAGCCGCGCCGATTACATTACGCTGCACGCCGTGCTCAACGACGAGAATAAGCACATGATCAACGCGGCCAGCATCGCCAAAATGAAAAAGGGCGTCAAGATTATCAATGCCGCGCGTGGACCGCTGATCAACGAATCGGATTTGGCAGAGGGAATCAAGAGCGGGCAGGTCGGCGGCGCGGGTATCGATGTGTATGCCGACGAGCCGCCAGAAGCGGGCAATCCGCTAATCGGGCTGAAGGGCGTCGTTCACACGCCGCACCTGGGCGCAAGCACCATCGAAGCGCAGGACGAAGTGGCGGTGCAGATCGCGCAGCAGACGCTCGATGCGCTATTCAAGCAGCAGTACAAGAACGTTGTGAACCCGGATGTGCTCAAGCGGTTGAAAGCGTAGCGAGAAGCCCTCACCCCCAGCCCCGCTCCGTCATCACGGAGGGGGAGACTCCCGATGGATAGTGGTTAACCCGAAGTTCAAGGCGGTGAGCCGCACGAGAACTGAAATCGACATATAATGGGCGGACAAGTCGCGTGATCCGTCCGCTTTTTTGCGGCACGCGGAGTCGATCTTGTTTATCCGCTCAACTATCAGGGGGAGTCATGAACAACCAACCCGATCCGAATAACCCGATCAGCAGTTACGATGCGCAACCCGCGACTCAATCGGGGTTCGGCAGCGTAGGGCAGAGTCTTGTGATGGCTATCGTTGGGGGCACGGTGGCTGCCGTCGTCGGTGCGATCCTCTGGGGTTTGATCGTAGCCGTCACAAAGTTCGAGAGCGGCTTCGTCGCCATCGGAGTCGGATTGATCGTGGGCGTGGCGGTTCACTTTTTCGGACGCGGCGCATCGCCCATTTTCGGCATCATTGGCGCAGTGCTTTCGTTGATTTCCATTGGCGCTGGCAAATTATTGGCGGTGGCATTTGCGGCATCCAATGAACTTAAAATTCCGCTCACCGAAGCGCTGATCGATTTGACCAAGCCGGGCGTTGCAGCGGCTGCGTTTCAGGCGAGCTTTTCGGGGATCGACATCCTGTTTTATCTGATCGCACTGTACGAAGGCTACCGTTTCTCGATTAGTGGTTTCCAGTCACGTCGGCGGCGCTGAGCGGGAAGCCTTCACCCCACAAGAGTCAGCTCACCCCTTCTCCGGGATGACGGAGAGGGGGAGTCATCCCGAAGCGACGGGTAATCGGCAGTGCGGATCAACGTTGTTTTAGACGTGAGGCAATGGCGATTGTGAAGTCAGAATGACGGGTTATTGCTTCTTGCTAGCAATGCAGGTGCAATAGAAGTTGATCGCCGTGTGTTAGTAGATCTTGATTCGATTAAATTTGCGGTATCGGACGGACGAGGCTGGCCGAGTAGGTCACGATTTCGCGGGGAAACCCCTCTATCCCCTGGCCCCTTTCCCCCACGCAAGCGGTGGGAAAGGGGAGATAAGCCCTTCGCCAAGAGGGAGAAGGGTTGGGGGCTGAGAGCACTTTTTCGATCGACTGATGGTGAAACCAATCAAACTTCGCGCATTCACCTCACCCCCCGGCCCCCTCTCCGTAATCACGGAGAGGGGGAGTCGCACGCGCGGGTGCGATAGTCTTTACCCGGAACCCGTATAACTGATATAACTGATACGAACGCTGAACCACAAGGCGCTCATTAGGGTGTGTTTTCAAGACGACCTGATGACTCCCCTTTCGATTCGTAGCCGGTGCGGAAATTTTGTTCACAGTCGCTCCTTTATATCTGACGGTGGCCTCCTATTCCCCTTCGTATCAATGATGATATTTTATGATTTCAGGGGTTCTGTGTACCCTCACGCTTTGCGGTCTTTGTTCCGTTGAGCCGAGGAAAGGGCAGTTGGAATGGGAAATTTAGCATCTATTTTCAAAAGGGGGCGGCATCGTCGATCTTTGATCCTTTTCTCAGCACTGCTCTTGAGCGTCGGACAGTTCGCAGCCCACGCAGATGCTACGCCCAATCAGCCGGATGAGGCGGAAGGTGCGTTTGTGCATTCCACACCTAATGGGCAACAGCGTTTCGACGGCGTGGCGATGGTTCACGTGCCTGCGGGCTGCTTCCTATTCGATGATCCACCACCTGAGGGAGATGCTGGGCCACAACCGGCTAGTGATCATCGCTGCCTTGACGCTGGATACTGGATTGACAAGTATGAGGTGACGAACGCAGACTTCGCGCGCCTGCATGGTCAGGCGGCCATTCCGAGCGATGCCAAACACCCGCGACAGCCGCGCACCCACATCACCTGGTATGAAGCCGACACCTTTTGCAGATTGCGAGGCGGGACGCTACCAGACGAGGCTGTATGGGAATACGCGGCGCGCGGTCCCAAGAACAATTATTATCCGAATGGAAATCAATTGAGATCGGGCACATTTGCAGGCTTCCGTCCTGATGGTATGGACGGCGTCGTGGCGAATGTAGGCAGCCATCCAGAGAGCGCATCGTGGGTGGGGGCGCAGGATATGATCGGTAACGTCTGGGAATGGACCGACAGTCAACCCGAGAAGAATCTGCGGACAGGCTAAGAAAACAACTATTTGAACCAGCACGTGATTCGCGGCGGATCGGTCAGTTTCTCAGACAGTTTCGATGATAGTGTCTATCTGACAGCGTTTCGCATGAGCGCGGAGACCAACAACGAAGCGTGGGACGCGGGTTTCCGCTGTGCCAGACCCGAAAAATCGGGAGTGATGCCAATCGCTACCGCAGAATTCACCCCCGACAAACCTGCCCCCACAGACCCGCCCGCACCGACCTCCACACCGAGCCAAGGAACGATTGACCCCAACGCAACGCCTATCCCGGCAGGCACAAGCAATAGCATCTGGATACCTATTGCGGAGACATTCGGTGATGTGATCATGGATTATATCCCGGCAGGCTGCTTTTACATGGGGACAGATAATCCCTCTGATCCCGATTTCAGGAACGAAAGCCCACGCCTTCGGGTATGCCTCACGACACCCTACTGGTTTGACCAGTACGAAGTGACAAACGGGCAATACAAGCGGCTGACGGGGAAACTGCTTAGCATCATCGCAGATGTCGGTTTACCCGTCACCCCCATTAGTTGGAACGATGCCGACGCTTTCTGTAAGTTGCGCGGCGGTCAACTCCCGACTGAGGCGCAGTGGGAATACGCGGCGCGCGGGACTCAGAATTTCATCTTTCCCTGGGGTGATAATTTCGATGCAGCATCGGAGGATCCTCCATTCTTTACAATTTATCACGGTGGCGCAAACCCGAAAAACCTGTCCTGGATCGGCGCGTTCGATCTCTCCGAAAATGTGATGGAATGGGTCTCGGATTGGTATGCGCCCGATGCATACCAACAGAGTGCCATCAATGATCCGCGTGGCCCCATATCCGGTGAGTATCGTGTCCTACGCGGAGGTTCATATCGTGGCTATGCCGAAGTCAGCCGTCATGGTGCGTACCGCAACTTCAATCGACCGGATGTTCCGGCATCTGAGGCCGGAATTCGCTGCATCCGACCTATCCAGAGCACGACAACCACAGCCGTGACTGCATCACCAAGTATCCTAACCTTGACGCCAACGAGCGCAACGCCAACGGCTGCACCATCGACCCCGATCCCGACTCTGATCCCGGCGGGCACATCCAACACAATCTGGACACCGATCACTTCTACCTTTAAAGGGATCGAGATGCAGCGCGTCCCAGCCGGATGTTTTATCATGGGAGACGTACGTGAAAATCCCTATAGTATTCCGAAACATGAGGTCTGCATCACGAAGCCTTTCTGGATTGACCAGACGGAGGTGACAAATGATACGCTTCCTCGCGTGGGAAAACGAGACACCCGCATCCAAGAAAAGCAGCTTCCCCTCAGCGGCATTACGTGGGATGAAGCACGCGCCTTTTGCATCATGCGTGGGGGAAATTTGCCTACGGAGGCACAGTGGGAATACGCGGCACAGGGTCCTGAGAGCCTGAATTATCCTTGGGGCAATGAGGACGATCCGGACAAAGAGGTGGTATCCCTTGACGTGTCCTACCTTGATACGAGTTCCAGACCAGCCCCTGTTGGCAGCAAACCGGCTGGGGCGTCGTGGGTCGGAGCGATGGACATGAGCGGTAATGTGGCAGAGTGGGCGATGGATTGGTACAGCGAAACCTATGATACGAATAGCCCCAAAAATGATCCGCCTGGGCCGGAACATGGCACGGAACGGGTTGTGCTGGGCGGTGGTTATCGCTACATCTTCCCCGTTATGCTTTACTCTCTTTTCGAACAGCGCTTGAATATCCCGCCCACCTTTCGAGTCGATTTGATTGGTTTCCGCTGCATCCTACCGGATAGCGCCAAACCGGATACGCTACCGTTAGCGAGTCCGACGCCGGGGAAGTAGTCGGAGATTTGTAGCGACGGCGGTTTCCTAAATGGATGAGCGATTAATCGAGTGTGCGTTGAAGGAATTGTGTGGGTGCGAATGAATCGTCAGATCGCGCGACGCCTGCGCCTTATCGTCATCGGTCTGCTGGTGGTGCTCGTCGTCGCTTATGCGGGCGTCTCTCTAATCGCCTATCAGGTTGCCACCTCACCACCGGGACGAATATCGCCGGACACGCCCACGCCGCCCTTCGAGGATGTGCGGTTTCCGACGCGCGGTGGATCGTATTCCGTTGCCGCCTATTATCTCGCCCCGTCGGTCGCCGCCACCGACGCACTGATCATCGTGCATGGGTTGGGAAGTTCACGCCATGACAGCTATCACCTGCGATTGGCTGAGGCGCTGCGCGGTCTTGGCTATGCGGTGCTGTCGATCGACTTGGGCGGCGGCGCAGGCGATACCGGCGGCGCGGGCAAGGTCGGTTATGGGTATTACGAGCGGTGGGATGTGCTGGGTGGCTACGATTATCTGCTCACCCGCCATTTTGCGCCGCGTCACATCGGACTCGTCGGCGAATCACTGGGTGGGGCGACGAGTCTATTGGCTGCGGCGCAGGAATCGGGAATCGCCGCCGTGTGGTCGGACAGCGCCTACGCACGCGCGGACTCGGCGGTGAGCGAGCAATTGGCCGCCAATGGCATCCCGCCGATTTTGGTATTGGGCGGAGAAGTTTGGGGTTTCGTGCTGGGCGGACCCCATTTGTGGGAAGTCACGCCGATTGTCCTGGGCGCAACCTTCGCCGCCAATGGGCAGGTGGTCTATCTGGTACATGATGAAAATGATCGGCGCATCGCCATTCATCATGGCGTCGATCTGAATGCGGCATACACATCTGCGGGCGTGGACGTCAGCTTTTGGCGCGTGCCCGCTCTCGATCACGTTCAGGCGTTCGAGGCACACCCCGACGAATATTTGGCGCGACTCGATGCCTTTTTTCGGGCACATTTTCATACATCATTTTGATGCCAGGGCTGTTGCAAAGTCGCGGAACTTCACCCCCAGCCCCTCTCCGTCCTCACGGAGAGGGGTGCAAGACTCGACTCGGTCTCGATCTTTGGCGGAGCGGTGTGGTTTGACGCCCCCTCGCTGTAGTGACGGGGAGGGGCGGGGGTGGGGTGCTTTGAGGCATTTTCTGGACTTTGCACGTGCCCTGATTTTGATGTAGGGCGATTGCATCTAAATTCGTCGAAACAGACGGACGCGGCTTGCCGCGTCCCTACACGAACGGCGTCTTTTGTAGGGACACGGCTTGCCGTGTCCGCTAACTGACGCAAAATTAGATGCAATCGCCCTGGATTTTGATGCTCGTTATTTTGCAAATATCCACGCATTCTGGGTAGACTAGCGGCTTCCGCTTAAGCGTTTGTTTTTTCAGTGGAGTTTGCCATGCGATATTTACTGCGCGCTTTCCTGGTGTTGGCTGTGCTGCTCGGAACGGCGTCGTTCACGGCGCGCGCCCAGGATGCCACCACCGTCACCACGTTTTTTATCGAGGGTGAGCCAAATGTGCTCGATCCGCAGGCCGCCTCGACGCTCGATGAGTTCCAAGTGCTTTACAACGTTTACGAAGGCTTGACCACCTACGATCCCAAGACGCTCGAACCCAAGCCGCTGCTCGCCGAAAGCTGGGATATTTCGAGCGATGGCACGGTGTACACGTTCCATCTACGCAAAGGTGTCAAGTTTCACAACGGACGCGATCTGACCGCCGACGATGTGAAATATTCGTTTGAGCGGCTGGGCAACCCCAAAACGGGCACGTCGTACACCAGTTTGCTGCTCAACAGCGTCAAGGGTTTCAGCGATATGCGCGCCAATGATGCGTCCAAACAGGTCGCCACGCTTTCGGGAGTCGAAGTCGTCGATCCCCTGACAATCAAGATCACGCTGACCGCGCCAGTCGGGTCGTTCCTCAAGCAGTTGACGCTGCCTGGCGGCTTCATCGTCCCGAAGGAAGCAGCAGATTCCGCCGACTTCGCGCAGAATCCGGTAGGCACAGGGCCGTATAAATTCAAAGAGTGGAAGCGCCAAACATCGCTGACGCTGGTCGCCAACGACGCCTATTGGGGTGGCTCGCCCGCCGTCAAGACCGCGATCATGCGTACTTCGCCGGGCGCTTCGCAGCAGGTGCTCGAATATCAAGCCAACAACACCGATGTCGCCGTCGTGCCCGAACCCGATCTGGCGCGCCTGCAAGCCGATGCCACGCTCGCTAAAGCGCTGGTCAACGTGCCGATCTTCTCGACGTTTTTCTTCCGCGTCAACCTGAAAGACCCGCAATTGAGCAAGGTTGAAGTACGGCAGGCGTTGGCCTATGCCATCGACCGCGATGCCATTGTGGCAACGGTCTTGGCCGGACAGGGCAGCGCCGCCGAAGGCTTGTATCCGCCCGGACTCTCGGCCTACGATAAGTCGTATCAGCCGTATCCGCACGATGCCGCCAAAGCCAAAGACCTGCTCACCAAAGCGGGCTTCCCGAATGGCATCACGATCGAAGTGCGCACCGGACAGGTCGAGAGTGAACTGCGTATCCTGAACGCCGTGCAGCAGCAGGTGGCCGATGTGGGCATCACGCTCACGATCAACAGCACTGAAAAATCGCTGTATGACAAGGATCGCGGCGCGTGCAAGATGCAGCTTGGCACGATCAGTTTATCACAGGATTATGCCGACGCCGACGACTTTGTGCCGCAGTTCTACCGGACGGGCGGATCGCTCAAGATATGCGGTTATGATAGTTACGACGGCGCAACCGACATCGCCGCGATGCTGAAAGCAGCCGTTGCCCTGCCGCTGGGTGGAGCGCGTGACACCGCCTACCGCGCCATCGAAAAAGCGGCGATCGATCGCGCTGTGATCATCCCGATCATTCACGGCACGCGCACCATGCTGATCAATCCGCGCCTGACCGGAACGGTGATCGACAACAACTCCTACGTGTTATTCAACCGCATCACGATCGCCAAATAACTTTTGATCGCTAAAGCTCTCAACCCGCAACCCCTTCCCCAGCAGGTGGACGGGGAGGCGGCGCTCATACGGTTTGGAAACCCCTCGCCCTGCGGGAGAGGGGCAGGGGGTGAGGGCAACCCTTCATGATCCGCTACATCCTGACTCGCGTCCTACAACTGATCCCGACGATCTTTGGCATCTATACGTTGGCCTTCGTATTGATGCGCGTATTGCCCGGCGATCCGGCCTCGTTCCTGATCGGCTTCCGCGATGACGATCAGGCGCTGGCTGATCTGCGACGCGCGATGCACCTGGACGAATCGGTGTTGAATCAGTACGTGGCGTTTCTGGGCAATGCACTGCATGGCGACCTGGGGCGCAGCTATTTGACGCGCCAACCCGTGATCGAGATGATCGGGCAGGCGCTCCCGCAAACCCTGATTCTCGGCGCGGCGGCCATGCTGCTGGCGGTCGGGATCGGCGTGCCGTTGGGGATCATTGCAGCGCTCCGCAAAAACTCGGTCTGGGACAACCTGTCGCGGCTGATCGCGCTAATCGGCGTATCGATTCCGGTGTTCTGGTTGGGTGTGCAGATGCAAATCGTGTTCGCGCTCGATCTCAAATGGCTGCCGATCAGTGGACTCGGCCTGGATGCGCATCTGATCATGCCCGCGCTGGCGTTATCGTTGGCGACGCTGGCGCTGCTCACACGGATGACGCGCGCCACGCTGCTCGAACAGATAAGTCAAGATTACGTCCGCACGGCGCACAGTAAAGGGCTGCGCGAGCGCGCGGTCATCGGACGGCACGCGCTGCGCAATACGCTCCTGCCGCTCGTCACGGTCGGCGGCAGCAGTATCGCCAATTTGCTGAGCGGCGCGCTGCTGGTCGAAGTGATTTTCAACTGGCCGGGGCTGGGCAAGCTGCTGGTGCAAGCCGTAAATACCCGCGATTATACGCTGCTGCAAGGATTGGTAATCGTGTTCGCGCTGATCTACGCGGGCATCAATATGCTGATCGATCTGGCCTATCCGCTCATCGATCCGCGTATTCGCCTGCGATGACAACGACGCCCACCCCGCTCGCATTGGCGATCCAGACGGAACGCGAATCGACTAAAACGCTGCGACGGCTGCTCCAATCGCCCCTGAGCGTGCTTGGCTTGCTGATCGTCGGACTTGTGATCGCGGTCTCGATCGGCGCGCCGCTGCTGACGCCCTACGATCCGGTCAAGGGCAATATCAGCACGTCCTATGTCAAAGCGCCGTCGATCGCGCACCCATTCGGCACGGACGACGCGGGCCGCGATATTTTCAGCCGCGTGATCTATGGCGGGCGCATCTCGCTGCGGATTGCGCTGCTGGCAGAGGCGTTCGGCCTGATCGTGGGCACGGTCGTCGGACTCCTGACGGGCTATTACGGCGGTTGGCTCGACAGTGTGCTCATGCGCGTCGTCGATATTTTCATGGCCTTCCCGCTGCTGATCATTGCGATTGGGTTGGCAGCCGCGTTAGGTCCGAGCGAGGGCAATTTGATCCTGACGCTCGGACTGGTGATCTGGCCGTTCGTGGCGCGGCTGGTGCGCGGACAGGTGCTGACGGTGCGCGAGGGTGAATACATCGCGGCCGCTCGCGTCATTGGCGTGCGTGATCGCGGGATTATCTTCCGGCACATCCTGCCGAACATCTTGACGCCGCTGATCGTCTACGGGACGCTGGGCGTGGCGAACATCATCTTGCAAGAGGCGGCGCTCAGCTTTTTGGGCTTAGGCAGCGCCGATCGGAGCGCGCCAAGTTGGGGGCGGATGCTCAACGACAGCCGCGAGTTTCTGTTGGCGGCACCCTGGATGGCGTTTTATCCAGGTTTGGCGATCGTGATCATCGTGCTCGGCCTGAATCTGCTGGGCGATGGCTTGCAAGATGCGCTGGATATTCGGGCGGGCTGAGTGGATCGTTAGGTCTGGTTATTGCCCGGAGTGGAAGTCTCCGGGCAATGATGCGATTCTTTATCAGCCTTTATTGGGCATCCATCGCGCAGCGGAAGCCGGATTCGGCGGCAACCGCGCCCGGATACACGTAACCGCGCAGTTCGGTACGTGTGAATCGATAGTTGAGGAAGCCGCCGCCCCGCATTACGCGTGGGGTTTTGTTGTTAGTGGGGTCTTCACGGCCATCAGTGGCGTCGTAGGGATAGGGCAGATAAAGGCTGCTGGTCTGTTCCCAGACGTTGCCGATCATATCGAGCGTGCCGATCCAGGATACGCCGGTGGGCTTCGTGCCGACCACCGCTGCCTTGAATCCTGAGTTCAGGGCATATACCATGGCGTTCGGGTCCCAGGTGTTGCCCCACGTATAATCGAGGTTATCGGGGCCGCGCGCCGCCCATTCCCACTCGGCCTCGGTGGGGAGTCGGCCATTGCGCAGTTTGCAGAAAGCACCCGCTTCCGTCCAGGCGATGGATTCGCGTGGCTTTTGCGCATCATTCCAGTAACCAGCGTGCTTGGCGACGCCGCCCAGTTTTTTGAACTGTGCATTGGTGACTTCAAATTTATCGATCCAGAACGGCTTATCAAAGCAAATCTTGGTTCGAGGCTGTTCACTGGGGCCAAAGTCGTTGCCCATCATGAAGCAGCCCGGCGGAACGAGCGCCATTTCGATGCCGCCCTTTGCTTCGATTTGCGGCTTCCAATCTTTGTTGGAGGTGACGGGCGCAACATCGGCGGCAGCGGTGGGAGCCTCCGTTGCGTCAACCGTTCCCACGGCGACGGTGGCAGCAGCGGTGGCAACGGCGTGGTTTGTGCCACCGCTGCCAGAAGAGGCGGTGGCGGCAGCAGTGGCCGCCAGATGTGCCTGGGCGCGACCATTGGCCGCGGACGCAGTTACCGAAGTCGAAATGAGGATGACAGCCAGACTAGCGCCAGTCAACGCTGCTGGGATGAGCCGCTTGAATCGATTGGTGGGCATGGTGGACGACTTCCTTTGGTGCGCGTTCAAAAATGCTGAACGCAATGGAGCCGATTGTATAATTTTGCTAAGAATTTACAAGCGGCGAAACTTAGCTGGAATCCAATCTTATTCAGAGTTAAATATGAACGGTTGCCAGCACGGAAGTGACGGGCTTGCTGGCATCCAGATAGCCATAAGCATCGCGGAATCCGACCGAGGCGTATAAAGCAGCCGCAGCCGGATTATCCGCCGCCGATTGATGGTTGACCTTGCCTAGCCCGCGCCGCTGATGTGTATCGTATGATGGGATTGCTAAACGCATCACCTGTCACCCTATATCTCAAAATCGCTTTAATCTGCGGTTAAAGTTGATTTGATAGACTTAGTAAACATATGATTTGCAAATAGTCGACTAATTCTATACTGTGCGGTATGTTTCGATGAAGGTTCCATAATAGAGTTGCGATCATGAAAACGATTTTCGGATTTCTGGCAATTGGTTTGACACTCGTAGTTGGCTTACTGACTCCTGAAATGCAGCAAACCCCACAGCCAACGCCTCCCGCAACGCAACAAACCACAGCACAAACGCCCTCTGAAACTCCCCCACCCAGTCCGACAGTGGGATTTCTTCCGCCTGCCACGCCCGAAATGGCGACCCATCTAAACCTGCCCGGTAAATTCGCCTTTATCTTGGAAACCAACGTCAAGCAGGGATCATACAATTCGATTTACGTTGTGAATGCGGATGGATCGGCTTCGACTCATGTGTCCACATCCCGTATTAGTGGATTTGGCAATGGTGCAATGCAAAGCCAATTCAATATAACCGACGTTGCACTCTCCCCAAATAGCCAGTATATGGCGATAACTGAGGGTTATTACGCTACTTTTGTAGTCAAATACCCTTTGTCCACCGATGACCCTACATTTTTCGTAACTGCTCAGGGGTGAGAGGAATTGTTGACAGAACGAGGCACGGGCGGATAATTCAGCGCTATGTTGAAACGAGCGATGCCGACATCGGAAGAAATTCATGCGCTGTATAGGCAGGGAGAAACGGCTGTAGGC
>JBBRMW010000135.1:0-15700 GCA_038230635.1 Aggregatilineales bacterium
AAGACCCGGGTAAAAGTATCCAAAGCCGATATCGAGGCCCTCAACATTCATAACCACGAGGTTTGTCCGCAGTGGAATTACACCCTTTATCCTCGTGCTTTGGATTAATCGCGGGAAGTTATACTTTTATGAGCCCTTAGTATTTTTGAAGTTGCGAATAGCGAAACGCTTTTGGGATAAACGTAGCCATACCAGCTATCATGCTGCATCTTCCCTTTTTCCCGATTACGCAGAATATCCTCGTTTTCTCGCAGATACTTCCAGGCATTGGGGAAGTCTTTAGCAAATCTTTTAGTTGGAATAAGAACAATCGAACCTGTTTCGGCAGATGCTTTGGCATCATATGGAAACAAGACATATTTTGAGGGTGTAGTGTTATATCTATGTACGTCGAGTGATCCTTTGCATAAGGGCATCACAACACCCGTTTCTAAATCATAGATTTCACCTGTCGCCTTTGATCGTAGTTTTACATAACCGTCATTTGGTGCTTCAATCGGGTCTAAAAAGTAGACAGCATCGCAACTGGTAACAAGCCCTTGAAATATTTTCTTTGAAATATTTCCCAGTTTGACGGGCATTTTACTCAACCGATCGAACAGATCGGCGTTTGAGCCGACCGTGAAATTCCAATCTGCGCCCGTGACATTCTCGGCCAGGATCGTGCCTTCGGTGGCTTGTCCGGTTGCACGCCAAGCCGTCAGGTCATCCACTTTGACGAATCTAAATTGTGGGTTGCCCCCTTTTTCGAGGAACAGCAGCGTTGTGTACGTCGTCGCACCCTTGAAAATCTGTTTGTCGCCGAAGTGGACGACATGCGAGAGCGCCCTGTCGCGTGCCAGCAGCGCCCGGATTGGCTCGCCATACTGCGCGTTGAAAAACTTGTGCGGCAGGATGAAACCGAGTCGCCCTTTGGCGGAGAGCAATTGCAGGCCACGCTCGACAAATACGACGTAAATATCGTAGTTGCCTTTGGCGGCGGCAGCATAAGTGGTTTTGTAATATTCCACGTCGCCCGGTGCAAACTCGCGCAAGGTCTGGATGCGGATATACGGCGGATTGCCGATCACCGCATCGAAGCCGCCCGCCTTCGTGATCGCTTTGAACTCGGTCGGCCAGTCGAACGGGTTGGCGGTTGTGCCATCCGGCGCATCATAGCCGATCAGCGAGTTGCCGCATTTGATGTTGTCGCCCAGGTCGGGCAGGGCGCGCTGTTTGAACATCTCCAACTGGCGCGTGATACTTTGCTCCGATTCGCCTTCGAGCACGCGCAGCAGCAGCGAGAGCTTGGTCACTTCGACGGCCTGCGCATCGATGTCCACGCCGTACAGGTTGGCGAGCAAAATGCGCTTGCGTTCGGCGGTCGTCAGCTTCCAGACGCCGCCCGCGCCCTCGTAGATCACATCCGTGTGCTTGGCCGCCCCATCCGCGACGTACCAATCGCGGTGCCAATCCAGCAGATATTGGTACGCGCCCAGCAAGAACGATCCCGATCCGCAGGCCGGATCGACGATGCGCAGCTTGGCGGCTTGGGTGGGCGTCTTGCCTTCGAGCAGCGCGCCGACGGTATGGCGGACTATATTCGACAATGTAGGTCGGTGTGTAGTAGACGCCGCCCGCTTTGCGCACTTCGGGCTTTTCGATGACCGCCACTTTGCGCTTGCCGCTGAATTCCACGACCTGCCCCAAAAAGCGCTCGTACACATGGCCGAGCACTTCGACCGGAATTTGCGAAAAGTCGTAGATGCTCTCTTTGCACAGCCGCAAAATGATCTCGCGCAGCGGCTCGTCGTCGATGTGCAGGCCGGGCGTCCACTGATCAGGCTGTTCGTTGCGATCTTTTTCCGTGCCGAAGTGGAACAGGCCGGAGTTGTAGCGGGCGTCGGCGTCTCGGAACAGATGGCACAACCGTTCATAGACTTTGCCGCCGTTCTGCGTACCGAGCAGCCGTCCGGGGACTTCGATCCCGCGATCTTCGCA
This sequence comes from Aggregatilineales bacterium, assembly GCA_038230635.1. Classification (GTDB taxonomy): domain Bacteria; phylum Chloroflexota; class Anaerolineae; order Aggregatilineales; family UBA2796; genus JBBRMW01. The sequence goes on from JBBRMW010000135.1 coordinate 1,981, forward strand.
GATGCGCAAAAAAACGATGCGATCGATCGTCATTTGCACGGCATAGTTGAGCGTGAGCGGTGTCATGTTGTCGTTCATCTGGACGATATTTTTGGCGAGCAGTTCGCGCCAGTGCTCCATCTCATCGAGGAACGCATCATCGACGGGGATCACGTTTTTGAGCTTGGAAGGCTTCGTCTCAGCGTATTTTTCGAGCGCGCCCCCTTCAACCGCCTCACGCGCGAATAATTCCGTGATCTCGTCCCAGCAGTCGGCGTACTGCGTGTACTCGTAATATTTGACACGGGCGACGGGCGCGCGATCGGTCGGGTCGGGCTTGACGCGCCCATCATAGACGGCCATCTCCGCGAATGTCGTCAGGATGCTCAGCGGCAGCCGTGCGTTCCAGGCATAGCGGCGCAGTTGGAAGGCGGGCGCAAAGGTCAGTTTGTTGTCGCTCTTGAGTACGACCGAGGGGCGCTTGGCCTCCACGAAAAACTTGCGCTGGCTGTCCAGGTAGAAGCCATAATCGGGTGCTTTGGCGATGCCGCCGACTTTAACCTCATCTTCGAGAATCACATCTTTGCGATCGGGCGCGCGTCCCTTTTGGTTGGTGACATCCCAGCCCAACGCCACGAACAGCGGATCGATGAACTCCTGGCGCACCTGAGTCTCGTTGTAATGCCCCGCGCGGTAGACCTCGCTGTGTTGGTGGAAGCGATCGACCAGTTGCAAGATTGCGTCAGGTGCGGGCATGGCTGCGTATCCTATCTGGGCATAACGGTTTCAGCCAGTATAACGCGCACCCAACATTCCAGGTAGGGACGCGGCAAGCTGCGCAGCCCCCGCGCAAAGTCGTTTACCCCAACCCCAACCCCTCCCCATTTCATGGAGAGGGGCGCCCGGAGACGGTTGATCCCCCCTCTCCACGCCAGTGGGGAGGGGGTTAGGGGGTGGGGTGAATCCGGGGTTCTGCGCTCAGTCGCCTGCGGTCGGTTCGACGTTCGGCTTGACGGGGATTGTCGGACGGCGCAGGATCAACGCCAGCCCGGAGTCGAGCAGGCTGTACACGACCGGCACCACCAGCAGCGTCAGGATCGTGCTGCTGAACAGGCCGCCGATAACCACCTTGCCGAGTTCGGAGGCGATGATCGCGCCTTCCGACGCACCCGCCGCCAACGGCACTAGCGCGATCATGGTGGCGATTGCGGTCATCAGGATCGGGCGCAGACGAGTCCGCCCCGCTTCGGTGAGCGCCTCATGCGGCGGCATATTCCGCTGCTTGCGATTGGCTTGTACCCGATCGAGCAGCACGATCGCGTTCGTAACTACGATTCCGATTAGCATTAGGAGGCCGATCAGCGCCGAGATTCCGAGCACGCTGTTGGTGATCGTCAACGCGACTGCCGCACCCACGACCGCCAGCGGCAAGCTGAACAGGATCGTGAACGGGTGGACGAGCGATCCGAACGTCAGCACCAGCACGATATACACGATGATGATCGCCAGACCGAGCGATTTGAACATCCCGGCGAAGCCTTGCGTCTGCTGCTGGCTCTGGAAGCCTTCGCCGACCGTGACATCGCTCGGCAGCCCGGCCATCGCCTTGACCGCCGTGATCGCTTTGCTGGTCACGCCGAGCGTATCGGTCGTTTCCAGTTCGGCGCTGTACGAGGCGGCGGGTATCTGCGCCACGCGCAAATACGTCGCCGAGGAAGCGCCCGCGCTCGCCAACTGACCCAGGCTGCTGCCAACGTTGGTCAGGCCGGGCACGCCCGACAGCGTTTTAACGACATCGGCGTCGATCTTCTTGAGCGTGTCTTCAGTGCCGCTGATCACCAGTGCAAAGCCGCCAAAGCCGCCGTCGGTGAGTGTGCCCTTCGAGACTTTGACATTCTTTTGCCCGAAGATCGTCTCCGCCTGACCGCGAATCGCCAGTGTCAGCGCGACCAGTGATTTATCATCCAAGCTGGCGGGCGCGACCGTGATTGAGGCGGCGTTGCCCGTCACGCTGCTGCCACCGACGAATGAGGCGATGCTTTGTCCGCCGCCGCCGACGTTGGTCGTGAACTTGCTGACATCCTTGCCGATCAGCGTTTTGAGATAGTCTTCCAACTGGCCGACGCGCACATCCGTTTGGGCGAGCGGCGTCCCCGTCGGCAGATTGACCGCGACGGTGATCTGCGGCTGGCCGAAGCTGGGCAGGAAAGTCGTCGGGCGTGTACCCAACAGCACCACGCCGATTACCAGCGTCAGTCCGGCCAAGCCAAGCGTGATCCAGCGATGTGCCAGCGCCGTTTCGATCAGGCCATGATAGGCTTTTTCCATCCGGCCTTCTTTTTCCTTCGGCACGTCTTGCTGGCGGATGAAGGTGAACGCCAACATCGGCACCACGGTGATCGCCACCAGGAACGATGCCAGCAGCGCGTAAGTCACGGCTAACCCGAACGGCAGGAAGAACTCGCCGATGATCCCGCCCGACAAGCCGATCGGCAGGAAGACCACGACGGTCGTCACGGTCGCAGCGAAGATGGCGAGGCTCACATCGCGCGTACCGTCTAACACCGCTTCGAGCGGTTTGACACCGCCCTGTATCCGGCGATAGATGTTTTCGAGCACGACAATCGAGTCATCGACCACGCGCCCAATCGCCACCGTCAAACCGGAGAGCGTCATGATGTTGAGCGTGATACTGGCCGGGAACAGGTTCGAGAGGAACGTGTATACCGTATCGCCCAGCACGCCGCTGTTATAAAGCTGCACCAACACCGGATGTACCGTGCGCGGCAGGACAACCATCAGTACGAAGGCGATCGCCACCGAACTGGGGATGCTGACCGCCGTCACGAGGGTGCTGCGGAAGCTGAAATTCAGGAACAGCAGAATCACCAGCACGGCCATCACCGCGCCGAGGATACCCTCACGCGCGACGCCGCTGATCGAGTCCTTGATGAAGCTGGCCTGCTCGAACTGTGTGCTGATATGCACATGGGGGTCGGATGCCATCAGTTGTGCGAACACGGCTTGCACGCCATCGGCGACGAGCACCGTATTCGCGGTATCGTCCTTGTATACCGTCAGCGACAGGCTATCGACGCCGCTGGCGCGCGTGACCGAACTGGTCGGCGTGAAGGCGACGCCGACGACAGCGCGCGCGGCCACATCCGGCGGCAGCTTGGCGAGCGTCGTCGCGGGCAAAAAGCCGAGTGTCACCGACTGGAGATCGTTGTAGAATCCAGCTTCATGCGCCGCCAGATATTGGAGCGCCTCGATGGTGAGCGGCGCGATAAAGCTCTGACCGCTGCGATTCGCCAGCAAGTTGACGAAGGCGGCTGCCGTCGGTTGACCCGCAGGTTTGCGCAGCAGATCGTCGGCCTTCTTGACGTTGATGCCGAACGGCTTCAGCTGCGTCGCCCAGATTTCGGGCAGCAACGGCGCTTTCGGATCGTCGGGGATCGTGTTCGTCGCGCCGTTATCGGTCAACGAGGCGATGGCAGCCTTGCCCGGATCAGCGACGATCGCGGCCAAATCCGCGCTCAGTTTGCTATCTTTCAAGCCGCTGATAAAGCCGCTGGGCAGCGCTTTGAGCGTTTCCGCCGACATATCGCGCAGCACCGCCGGATCGAGCGCGGCGAGGAAGCCGCTATCTTTGCCGATCAGGTACGTCACGGCGTCGGGCGTCAGGCTGCTGACGATCCGAATCGCAAAGCTCGCCAAATTCGCGGGCGTATCGGCGACGATCGCGTTGAGCGTGGCCGCCGCGCCGCCTTTGAGTCCTGCCAGATCGCGGAAGCTGTTCAGCGGGGTGGCCTTGAAACTGGCCTGATTCGCCAGTGCCGCCCAATCGCTGCTGAGCGCGGGCGCAGGCACGCCACCCTTGATCGCTACGTAGGCATCTTCGGACAGCGCCGCCAAAACAGCCGCGCTCAGATTATCGGCAAAACCCGGTTCATTGGTTTTGACATACGCGATCACGTCGGGCGTCAGATCGCGGACGAAGCTGGCGTAACCGTTGCGCGCCAGCGCATCGAGCGCGGCGGCAGCGCTCTGCACTGCACCCGTCTTATCTTTGGTCTTGAGCAGATCGGCGGCGGTACTGAATTTCGCGTGCAGCAGCGGCGTCAGCACGAAGCTGTTGATCGGCGAACGCCACGAATCCGGCAAATAGGGTACGCCATTCGGATCGGTGTTGGTCGCGGCGGGCACAGCCGGCGCGGGATTCGTCGTACCGCCGCTGGCACTACTCGCGCTCGCTGCCGGATTGGCGTCCGGTGCGGGCGTCGGTTTTTCAGCATTCGCGCGGGCGATCGCGTCGAGCGCGGCCTGATGCACTTCCGGCGGAATCTGCTGGCCGCCGCTGATACTGACATCGGCCACACCCGCCACGACCTTCTGAGTCTTGAGCGGATCGATCAACTTCTGCGTGACCAGATCGCGCAATTTATCGGGCGTCATACCCGGCGCATCACTGGCGACGCTGGCCGAAATGACGGGTAGGCTGCTCAGACTAAACGTCTTGATCGTCGGCAGCGTCTTGTCGGTCACGATCCACGCATCCGGCAGCGCGACCGCTTTTGGCGTGATCGCCTTGCCACTGATGGCCGCATCGACGCGCTGGGCGGCGATCTGATCGCGTGTCAACTTATCCAGGCCCGCCGAAAAACTCGGATTCAGGCTGAGCGCCTCATCCAGTACGGCGGGCGGCAGTGCCAATAATTGCGCGGCGGTAAAATGCTTCCACATCGACGGCGCGCGCGTCAACACTTTTTTCAAAATATCGGGCGTCAGGTCGGCGGTCGTGGCGAGGTTCTTGGGGACGCCATCGGCCACCACCCCATCGATCGCGGCCTGAATCGCCTTGTGGAGCGTATCGCCATTGATCCCATAGTCGTTGACGATGGTGATGAAAGCGACGGGCGCGCTGGTGGTCGATTGCAAACCTTCGGGCAGCACGCCATGAATACCCGCCACCGCTTTTTCGAGCGGAATCGTCACCAGATCGCGCAGGTCTTCGCTGCTGGTGCCCGGTTGCACGGTGAAGACATACGTCTGCGGAAATTCGACGGCTGGCAACAGCTCTTGATTCATCTTTGAAGCCGCCCACACGCCCAGAGCCAACATCACCACCAGAATAATGGCGGTGACGACGCGGAGGCGCACGGAAAGGCGCGTAATAGCAGCGAAAATAGCACGCATCGACACACTCCTGTTCCCAAACATCAAATCACAACGCCGTTTTGTGGGGACGCGGCTTGCCGAGTCCATCAGACAGGCACGTCCGTTTTCCCATCTGTCAGCTTCTGCGATAGTTCTACGTCGAACTATCTATCAGTTTAATCGGAGATGCGCCAAAGTCAAGAGACAACTGAACGATCCGATAAAACCCTCAAATAACCTGATATTTAGTGAACTAATTCGATGCCCTGAGCCACCGCGCAGGCGAATCCATGAAACAACCCCGCGAAAAATACTACGCCGCCGAACGATCCCCGAAACGCCAACACGATAACATGTGAATTCTAGCACAAATTAACGGATCGATCGCGGATTTATCACAAACCGCCGCGCCGATTTCTTCAAATACGCATCTTCACCCGCCGAAGTTGCACATGCCTTGACATGATCGTGGGTGTTTTCGGATTAATGCCAAATAATGGGAATAACGCGCGGTCTGGGTAGGGGCGAACCCGGCGTGGTCGCCCGTCCTGTGCGCCCCAAACAGAGCCAGAGGGATTCAGAGATCAGAGTACAGAGTGCCGGATTACAGAGCTATTAGAAGGGACGAACCACCAACCGGAACCCCACAACGTTGAAGTGGTCGAACGGGAGGTCGCTGAAGCGAAACGCCGCGCGCGCGCCGTACAGAGTGTCGAGCCACGAGCCGCCGCGCAGGGCACGGGCAGTATTATCAGTAATATTACAATTATTAACTGGATCATTATCTGGATTAGGGCGCCCTGTATAGAACTTCGAGTCGTAACAATCGGCCATCCACTGCCACACATTGCCCGCCATGTCATACGCGCCGACCCAACTCTTGCCGTTTGGATACGCATCCACCGCCGTCGTCTTGCCGATCCTGTTTTCGTAAGTATTCGCCTTCTTGCCATCCCAGGCATCGACCCAGGGATAGATCGGTGATTGCGAGCCACGCGCCGCATATTCCCATTCGGCCTCGCTCGGCAGCCGATAGGTCAACCCATCCTTCGCCGTCGCCGTGCGCCAGTTCGCGTAGGCTTCTGCTTCGTACCAACTGACGCAAATGCGCGGCTGTTTAGCATCGGAGGAATATTTTGTGCAATCGGTCGCCGGGCTGGGCGTACTTGTGCTGCTGTTCTTATTCCGCCACGCCAGTCCATTCGTTGACCAGTACGCATCCGTGTTGTAGCCGCCCGCCTGGACGAACGCATCGAACGCCGCGTTGGTCACATCGAATGCGTCGATCCAGTAACCAGCGGTCAAGCAAACCTGGTGCTGCGGCTGCTCATTTTTGTTTTGTGCCCCATAACTGTCCTTTTTCGGATCGCTGCCCATCGCAAAGCAGCCCGCCGGCACCCAAACCTGCTTGATCCCGGTCGGATCGGTGCGCTCGAAGCCAGCGGGCAGCGGTGTCGGGCTGAGCGTGGCCGTCGGTGTATCGGTGGCGCTGGGCGTAAAGGTCGCCGTCGGCGTGAAGGTATGCGTAAACGAGGCAATCGCATTCGCGATTTCCTGCTGTGCCGTGCTCGTGAAAGCCGCCTCGATCGATTTCTGAATATCGGGGGTATGCGTGAAAGTTGCAGTCGCAGTCGGTGTCCGTGTCGGTGTTTTCGTGTAGGAGGCAATCACGTTGGCAGTCCTACTCGCAAAGGCGGCCTTTGTCTGCGCAATAAAATCATCCACGCTAAACGGCGTATCTGTCGCGCGCACGGTCGGGGTTTTCGTCGGTATGGCGCTGTGTGTGGCGGCTGGCGTGAGCGTCGGCGAACTGAGCGCGGCGATGGCCGTTTGCGCGGCCAGCGTATCGGTCAAGGCGTTGGTGACGGCGGATGCAAGGGTGGCGCTGGCAACCTGCGTAATCGGCGTCGATAAAGGCGGCGTGGCCGTTCCCTTGTTCCCGAACAGTCCGCTCAGTTCCGCGCCGAGGAACATGATCACAGCGATCGCCCCAATGATGCCGAGCGGAATCAGCGGCAGTGCGCGCGACGGACCGGGTTTCGGCACACGAATCTGCAGCGACTCATCAATGGGCAGCGGCGGCGGAGGTTGCTCACCCGTGAAGCGCGGCGCGACTCGACCTAATTCCTCGACAAACTGCGGCGTCGGATGGTACGCGAGACCCGCTGTCGCATCTTCATATTGCAGATCACCCAGCCGCGACCACGCTTCATCCGCCAACAAAATCGGGAAAATCGGTTTGTGATTGGCGGTTTTTCGGCCACCAGGATTTCGCGCTCGACCCATGCCGACGTTGCCGCATTCGGCGACATGATCACGATGAACGCCGCACAGCTTTTGATGTTTCGCTCGATCGTCGGCCACCAGCGTTCACTGGGCACGAGCTTTTCGTCTATCCACACCACAAAGCCGTTTTCTTGCAGCAACCCACGCAAATGGTGCGCAAACGCAATATCTTTTTTGCTGTAGCTAATGAAGATGTGGCTCATGAAACGACCTCGCGGTGGCACGGTGGGCAACCAAGTGTGCCGCGAGTATACCCGATCGGTAGGGGCAACGGTTAGCGAAATTCAGTCGAGGGGTGCATTCAGGGATTGGGGCGAGTCGTTCCGAACGGCGTGCCCCCGGCAATGCCCTTTCGAGACGGACGAGGCAGGCCTCGTCCCTACAGAAACGGCGTCTAGGGTAGGGACGAGGGTCCGCCACGGCGATGGCCTTCAGCCACAGCGCATCCCTCGCCCTTCATTCTGAATGCACCCATGAATCCCGATCTCGTTGGCTCCGCGACCAGCCTGGGTTACACTACGGGAATATGCGGAGGTCGCTTGGCTATGCGTACCATCATCATTCGTCGAAGTGAGTGCTCGTGTGCTGCTGAGGCGTGCTCAATACGGTACAGATGAATATCAGCTTCAACGATAAGATTTGGTTTTGGAAGGGACCGGCCCCCTGGTATTTTGTTACCGTTCCGGCGGATCCGAGCCACGACATCAAGGCGATTTCAGGATTCGTGACGTATGGCTGGGGCGTGATTCCGGTACATGTGCGGATCGGCAAAACCGAGTGGACGACTTCCTTGATTCCCAAAGATAACCGCTACCTTGTGCCCATCAAAGCCAGCGTCCGAAAAGCAGAAAATCTGAACGAAGGCGACGAAGTCACTATCTATCTTGAAGTTCGTTAGCTTCTACTTCTACAACCGAAATGATGCAACGATAGCCGCAGTTGGTATGGGCTAGGGCGTGTCTGCAAACCCCTCTATCCCCCGGCCCCTTTCCCCCACGCAAGTGGGGGGAAAGGGGTCAGCCGCCCAAACACTTTGCAGACACGCCCTGGCTTCCCCCTCGCCGTCCTCACGGAGAGGGGGACTGAGGGGGTGAGGTAAATCGTAAGTTCGTTAGCTTTTACAAAGCGGGGGCGCAATGGCCCATTACAGCGGAATATTCCCGTGCTTTTTCGGCGGGTTGCTATCGCGTTTGTTGCGCAGCATCTCCAGTGCGTTGATCAGGCGTGGGCGTGTGTCCGAAGGCACGATCACGTCGTCGATGTAGCCGCGTGAGGCCGCCACATATGGATTGGCGAATTTTTCGCGGTATTCGGCGACCAGTTCCGCCTTCTTGGCGACCGGATCGGCAGCCACGGACAATTCGCGCCGGAAAATGATATTCACCGCGCCATCCGGCCCCATCACCCCGATCTCAGCCGTCGGCCACGCCAAGTTCAAGTCACCGCGAATGTGCTTGCTGCTCATCACATCATACGCCCCGCCATACGCCTTGCGCGTGATCACCGTGATCTTCGGGACGGTCGCCTCGCAGTAGGCATACAGCAGTTTCGCGCCCGCCCGGATGATGCCGCCGTGCTCCTGTTTGATGCCCGGCATGAAACCCGGCACATCCTCGAAGGTGACGATCGGGATATTGAAGCAATCGCAGAAGCGGATGAAACGCGCGGCTTTTTCGCTCGCGTCAATGTCGAGTACACCTGCCAACACCGCTGGCTGATTGGCGACGATCCCAACACTATGGCCGCCCAAGCGCGCGAAGCCGACCACGACGTTCATGGCGAAGTGCTCATGAATCTCGAAGAAGCGCCCATCATCGATGATCATGTTGATCGCTTCTTTGATGTCGTAGGGCTTGTTAGCGTTGTCGGGGATCAGCGTGTCGAGCCGCGAATCGGTGCGCAGTGGATCGTCTTTGGATTTTTGGAAGGGCGGATCTTCCATGTTATTTTGCGGGATATAGCTGAGCAGTTCGCGCAGCAGGAAAAAGCAATCGGCTTCGCTGTCAGTGGCGACATGGCAGACGCCGCTGGTTGTGCTGTGAATCGACGTGCCGCCCAAGTCCTCGAACGAAACATCCTCGTGTGTCACGCTTTTGACCACATCCGGGCCGGTCACGAACATATACGAGGTGTCTTTGACCATGAAAATAAAATCGGTCAGGGCGGGGCTGTATACCGCGCCACCCGCGCAGGGTCCCATAATCGCGCTGATTTGCGGAATCACCCCGCTGGCGAGCGTATTGCGGAGGAAAATATCCGCATAACCGCCCAGGCTGACGACGCCTTCCTGGATGCGCGCGCCGCCGCTATCGTTCATCCCGATCACCGGGCAGCCGACTTTCATCGCCATTTCCATAATTTTGACGATCTTTTCGGCGTGAACTTCGGAGAGCGAGCCACCCATCACCGTGAAATCCTGCGAGTAGACGTAGATCAACCGCCCTTCGACTGTGCCCCAACCCGTGATCACGCTATCGCCCGTGAACTGGTTTTCGGGCCTATCCATGCCAAAGTCGCGGCCACGTTGCACGACGAACGCATCCAGTTCGCGGAAGCTGCCGGGATCGAGCAGTAGTTCAATCCGTTCGCGGGCGGTAAGTTTGCCGATTTTGTGCTGCCGGTCGATGCGATCCTGGCCGCCCCCTTGACGGCTGCGTTCGCGCATCGTATCGAGCATTTCGAGTTTTTGTTCAGCCTGCGTGAGCGTGCGATCCGCCATGAGGTTTGAATCCTGATTGATTTGGCATAAATTTGAGTCTGCGCATTATAACCCGGATCGCGGTGCTGAGGCGGTAAAAAACTTGGCAAGGTAAGAAGACGGCCGGCCACACGGGGTCATAGCCGTGAAGCTAAGAAACGGTTACGGTCGCTGTCGGGTTTTGTGACATCTAACCAGCGGACGAGGCAGGCCTCGTCCATCTCACAATGACAACGCCGGGTTCGCCCCTACCCAGATCGCGTGCGGTAGGAGGAACCCGATGTAGTCGCCAGTGTTTGTGATACGCAATCGGTCGAGACTAGCCCGCGCCGGTCGGTGTCGGAGTCGGCGTGCCGGTGCCGAATGTATTCTTCTCGCCCGTTGTGATAGCCAGATCGCCCGCCCTGATCGCCCGACCGTTCTTGGTCAGGCTGACATAAGCGGCGTTGACCCAGCCCGTCTGAGCTTGGTACGTGACCTGAATCCAACTGCCCGCGCCATTGCGACCGAGCACCGGAAGCTGCGTGCCCGCTGGAATCAAGCCCAGCGATTCGGAAGTCGCGCTCGGATCACGCCTGAATTGCAGATTCGCGCCGTTATTGATGTCGATCACCGTAGCGATCGTGCCGGGTGCGGCGGGCGGCTGCACCGAGGTCGCGTTGCCCTGGATATAACCGCGCGTGATCTCGGTTGCCACCGGGATTTCAGTGGGCAGGGCGGGATGATCGTGGAAAGTCACCGAAACGAAGTCCGCCGACATCCAGCCGAAAACCGCGCTGCCATTGGCGTCGTACTCGACAAAGTACCACACCGGACTCTTGGGCGCGCCGACGACGGGTGTCACGATGATCGTGGTCTTCTGGATGACGTAGACCAGCCCGCCCGATGGCACCAGCGCGAGCGATTCGCCGCCCACGTTCGGCGTGCGTCGAAGCTGCACATTCGTGCCGTCGTTGGTGGTGATTTTGCCGATCAGCCGATTCGAGACCGCGATCGGTGTGATGCTGCTGTTCGTGACTTCGCCCGGCGTATTCTCTGGAATCTGCTTGAGTGCCAGCAGTGCCGTGAAATTATCGCTGGGAACATGCCGACCATTGATCGTAATGTCCAGATATTGGGCGATCGTCCAGCCCGTCACTTTGCCGCCATCGGGCGTCTGCCACTCGACGAACAGCCACACATCCGCGCGCGAGGTGGCGGCGATCGTCGGCGTCGGCACTTTGACGCCCGTCGGAACGGCGGTGCCGGTGCCCGTCACATGGCCGCGCACGCCCGTGATCGTGACCGTCGATTGGCTCGGTACGAGCGCCAATGTGCGCGCGTCGGTGCGCGGATATTCGCGGAGTTTCAGGTTGACGCCCGGATTGGTGATCACCGTGCCGATATTGCCAGGGACGGCGGTGGGCGGAAGGGCAGTCGGCTGCGCGGGCGGCGGCGCGACGAGCGTGGCACTCGGTGCGGCAGCGATCGGCGCAGAGGTCGGGGCGTTGGCGACTGGGGCGGCGTTGGTCGCAGCCGGGACATTCGATCCGCCGGCTATTGGTATACTGCCCGCCTGCTCACTCAAACTGGTGGTGGCGACGATCACCTGCGGGGCGGTGACGTCCCCAACTACGATCAAATCGGTGAGGGTGCCGCCCGATAGCACCGTATCAGCCTTGACCGTCACGCCTGCCACATTGATTTGCAGCGAATAGGCGCCGGACGGCACTGTCTGGTTGGCGGTGGGCGTGCCCGCACTGGCCGCGAAGTTCACGTCGCCGATGCTCGTGGTCGCCGTGCCCGCCAATGTGTTGATCAAATTGACGCGCGCTTTGGCCGGGTCGAGCGTCGTCACATCGTCGGGATATTCCGCCAGCGCGAATTTGCCGGAGGTGTCGCCCGTCAGCACGATCGTTTCGGCCTTATTTTTGGCCGCATCCAGCGCCGCCGCCCCGACTTCGATCGACTTGGTGGCCGGATCGTCGCCCGTATTAACGACCGCGATCTTCGCACCGCCCGTCGGCAGCGGGATATGCAGCGTCGCCGCGCCGAAAGCCAGCGCCGGAACGCTCAGTTTGCCGTTGATGTAGACATCCAGCCCTTTTGAGTCCGCCGCCGCATTGGCGAACCGCACGAATACATCGGACGCGGTATTGGGTGCCGTCGGCGCGGTCAAGAGCAAATAGGACGGCTTGACGCTTCCGCCAACCGTGCCCAGCGCGATCAGCGTGTTATGCGTGCCCGCCACCAACGACAGGCCGCTGATGCTGATCAATGCGCCTTTTACATCGCCACCCGCCGGAACGATCGCCACATCGGGGGCGCTCGCCGGAATATCGAACGCGCCGTAAATTTGACCGTACTTCAAACCCTGCACGAGCGGGCTGCCATCGGCGCGCAGCACATCGACGGCGGGCGCATCGGCCAGCGCGTGGACGGCGGTGAGGCGCGTATTCCCCGGCGCGATCGGGCCGAGGTCTTGATCGTAGGGAGTCGCGGTCGGTTTATCCGCCGTGCCGCCGATGACCACCAGCACCGTCGGCTTATCCGCACTGAGCGTGACTTTTGTGGTCAGCAGTGGCGTACCCGACGGCAATGCCCCCGTCCCTGCTGGTTGGACAAGCACCGTATGCTCGCCCTGTTTGACGTTCAAATAGCGGGTCGCGTTGGCATAATCCAAGTTGCGCGCTGCCAAAATGTTGTCGATGAATATATCGACCGCTGCGCCACCGGGCAGCGCATGGACGAAGCGAATCTTATCGGCGGCATTATCTTGTGCCGTTACGTGAACCGCAAACCCTGACAAAAACAGCGCGGCGAGCGCGACGATCGAAGCAATTCGTAGCTTCATAACTTACATCTCCTACTGACGATTTTCAACCAGACCTTCTACGCGCTCACTGCGCCGTTGCCCTCACCCCCGACCCCTCTCCCGCAGGTAGAGGGGAGCAGACTCCCCCTCTCCGTCATCACAGAGAGGGGGCAGGGGGTGAGGTAAATCTCCCGCCTACGTCCCTTCCTGCCACTGGTTCAGGTAGTGATTCTGCTCAGGCGTCAGCGTATCGATCTTCACGCCGAACGCTTCCAGCTTCAACCGCGCGATCTGCTCGTCGATCGAGCGCGGCAGCGTGTACACCTTATTCTCAAGCTGGCCGCTGTTCTTCGCCATGAACTCCGCGCCCAGTGCCTGGTTGGCGAAGCTCATATCCATCACGCTGGCCGGATGCCCTTCGGCGGCGGCCAAGTTGATCAGACGCCCTTCGCCCAGCACGTTGATCGTGCGGCCATCGGTAGTCAGATACGACTGCACGAACGGACGCACCAGACGCGGCGGCTTACCACCACACAAGGCTTCGAGCGCCGGAATGTTGATCTCGACGTTGAAGTGCCCGGAGTTGGCGATCATTGCGCCGTTCTTCATCACTTCAAAGTGCTGCTGGTCGATCACGCTGATGTCACCTGTCGCTGTGACGAAAATATCGCCCATACGTGCCGCGTCGATCATTGGCATCACCATGAAACCATCCATGATCGCCTCAAGCGCCTTCAACGGATCGATTTCGGTGACGATCACGTGTGCGCCCATGCCGCGCGCCCGGCTTGCGATTCCGCGACTGC
>JBBRMW010000136.1:0-15665 GCA_038230635.1 Aggregatilineales bacterium
AAATACATTCAACAGCGCCATAATCTCGACGGGCAGGATAGGCATTCGATTTCCTTTGTCATGATTGGAACATCATCAGCTTATCCTGCCCTGTTTTTCTCGGCTACTATATCGATAAAGTCCAGTTTTATCGATCTAGCATATGGCCCTATTTCTACAACCGAAATGATGCAGCGATAGCCGCAGTTGCTATGAGCTGGCCTCCCCCTCTCCGTGAGGACGGAGAGGGGGACTGAGGGGGTGAGGTAAATCTGTGGCATTTGATGGGTCAAATCGTAAGTTCGGTTGTAGAACTATTAGGCCTTTGCATCTCGTCCGACAAACTGAGCCGCCCTGACCCATAGACGCGCGTTTGGGTCTGTACATGACTTTCATTATCAATTAAAATGGTGGATGACGAACAAAGGTAAACATCTACCATGAACGGAAACGATCTGATCCAGATCGGTTATCAATCGGGCAAACCGCTCGGCCTCGCACTCAAAGCTGCCAAGATCGCGCGCGCCGCTGGCACGCCCAGCAAAGCGATCAAGCATACTTTGACCGCTGTTTTGAGCGCGCCGCAAGATTACCTGGGAGACCCGATCTATGGCGAGACGGCACACGCACTGACCGCCGAAACGATCACCAGCCCGACTTACGACCTCGATCATCCTGCTGAGTTTGGCATATGGGGCGCGGCGCAGATCGAACCCGGTGCGCTCGAACAAATGCGGCGTGCGGTCCGCCTGCCCGTCGCTGTGCGCGGCGCGTTGATGCCCGACGCCCATCCTGGCTATGGCTTGCCGATTGGTGGCGTGTTGGCGACCGAAAACAGCGTGATTCCCTACGCGGTCGGGGTTGACATCGCTTGTCGAATGCGCCTGACGGTGTTTGGTACGTCACCGTTCATCCTCGATCAGCGGCGCGAAAAGTTCCGCAAGGCGATCGAACAAAACACCCGCTTTGGTATGGGCAAAGAATGGCCGGAGCATGCCAATCACCCAGTCATGGACGATCCAACCTGGAACCAACTCGGATTTCTGCGCGCACTCAAAGACTTGGCATGGCGACAGCTTGGCACCAGCGGATCGGGTAATCACTTCGTGGAGTTTGGCGCGCTTGATGTAACCACGCCCATCGATCAACCAAATGGTGAGCCGATCGCGCCGGGCAGCTATCTCGCTTTGCTCAGCCACAGCGGGAGTCGCCGCTTGGGGATGCAGATCGCCAACCGCTATACCGATATTGCAATGGATCGGCGCTCGGCGTTGCCCAAAGATTTCGTACATCTGGCATGGCTCGATCTGGCGGAGGAAGCGGGCGCGGAATACTGGGCGGCCATGAATCTAGCCGGACGCTATGCCAGCGCCAACCACGCCGTGATTCACGAAAAGATGGTCGATACGCTGGGCTTTCCGGTGCTTGGCGTGATCGAAAATCACCATAACTTTGCCTGGGCGGAGTCGCTCGATGGCCGCGACGTGATCGTTCATCGCAAGGGTGCGACTCCTGCGGGCGCGGGCGTACTCGGCGTCATTCCGGGCAGCATGAGCGCGCCGGGCTTCGTCGTGCGCGGACGGGGTTCGGTGGCGTCATTGGCGAGCGCATCGCATGGCGCGGGTCGCCGCATGAGCCGCTCCGAGGCGAATAAGCGCTTCGAGTGGGAGACAGTCAAGCGTGCGCT
This sequence comes from Aggregatilineales bacterium, assembly GCA_038230635.1. Classification (GTDB taxonomy): domain Bacteria; phylum Chloroflexota; class Anaerolineae; order Aggregatilineales; family UBA2796; genus JBBRMW01. The sequence continues at coordinate 1,667 of JBBRMW010000136.1, forward strand.
GAAGGCCAAAGGCATCGAAGTCATCTCGGCAGGTCTGGACGAGTCGCCGGGCGTGTACAAGGATATTCGGCAGGTGATGGCCGATCAAAGCGATCTAGTCGAGGTGCTGGCCGAATTCCAACCGAAACTGGTCAAAATGGATGGTGGCGGCGGCCCCCACGAAGACTAAGATCAATGCCCGGTGGCTTTAAGTCACCGGGCATTGATCGGCGCTGGCAAAGCCCGTCCCACAGGGCACGTGCAAAGTCCCAAAATGGGCTGGAAAACCCTCAACCCCCGACGCCCGTGCAGCCAACGTTGGCTTATCGCTGTGCCACCGAGAGCAGCGCGCAGTATGACGCCCCTCGCTATTTCTACGGAGAGAGAGGAGGCGGGGTGAGGTCCTTTATGCCCTTAAATTGCTACCACACACCTTACTGTTTCTATTGCTCTCGCATTGCTAGCAATGGATCGCTCATCTCAACCCCCACTCGCCTTGCAGCACTTGCAAATCCTCGTATACGCCATCGGGCTGAACCGCGTCGGGCAGCGCCAAATCCGCGCGAGTCGCCACGCCCGTCAAAACCAGCGCCGTTCGCAAACCCGCGTTCTGCGCGCCCGCAATGTCCGTATCCAGCCGATCGCCGATCATCAGCATTTCGGCGGCGGCACAGCCCAACCGTTCGAGCGCTGATCGGAACATCGCCGGCTCGGGTTTTCCCATCAGCCGCGCCGACTTTCCCGATGCCGCCGCCAACAGCGCGATCAGGCTGCCCGCACCGGGCGTCAGACCGTCCGCCGCCGGAAATGTCAGATCGCCGTTCGTGCCGATGAACTCTGCCCCATTCAACAAGCAGCGCAGCGCGAACGTCAATTTCTCGTAAGTCACCGCCCGATCCAGCCCAACGACCACGACGCGCGCCCCGATCGGATCGATCACGAAGCCACGATCGGTCAGCAGCGCGCTCAGACTCGCGCCGCCCACCACGTAGATCGGCGTGCCCGGCGGATAACTGCGCGATAACTCGTCCGCCGTCACCGACGCTGAACTGACAACCTGCTCGGCGGTCACCGTGATGTTAAAAGCCGCACACCGTTCGACATATTCGGCGGTCACGCGCGAACTGTTGTTGGTGGCAAGCGCAAACGGAATCCCCCGCGCGCTCAAAAAGGCGATGAACTCCGCCGCACCGAGGATCGGCTCATCGCCGCGCCACAACACGCCGTCCATATCGAGCAGTACGCCGCGAATTTGCGACAGATCGAGCGCCATTGAGTGAACTCCTATCGAGGTAAATGCTAGTCGGCCAGAGATTACCTGCAAATGACAAATGAGCGAGTCGCCGATGGTTGTGGATGCTTGTGCGGGGCCGAAAACAAGGTTTAGTGCCACTGATCCATCTGGATCATTCGGTTATCCAGCTAACGAGTGGCCGACAGCCGCCTCTCAAAAACTTGGTTTCAGCCCGGTGGCTTCAGCCTCGGGCAATCCTTAACGTTTCAACATTGGAGCGCGCCGCCCTTCTGCGTTAAACTTCGGGCAGTTATCTCAACCTTTGAAGGAGCACGAAATTAGGATGCGCAAAAAAGTAACGATCGTCGGCGCGGGCAATGTGGGTGCGACCGTCGCCACCTGGATGGCCGCCCACGAACTCGCCGATGTGGTCTTGGTCGATGTTGTGAACGGCGTGCCGCAGGGCAAAGCGCTCGATCTGGCCGAAGCCGCGCCCGTCATGAACTTCGACATCAGCATCGTGGGCAGCAATAGCTATGAGGCCACCGCTGACTCGGATGTTGTGGTGATCACGGCGGGCGTCCCGCGTCGCAAAGACCCCGTGACGGGCAAATTTCCCAGCCGCGACGAACTGGTCAAAACGAACGAAAAGATCGTTGCTGATGTGACCGAGCAAGTTGCCAAATTCAGCCCGAACAGCATCCTGATCATCGTTTCCAACCCGCTCGATGCGATGTGTCACGTTGCCAAACAGTACAGCGGCTTCCCGCGTGAGCGCGTGATCGGTCAGGCGGGCGCGCTCGATACGGCCCGTTACAAGACATTCATCGCGCAGGAACTTGGCGTCAGTGTGCGCGACGTGCATGGCTTGGTGCTGGGTGGTCACGGTGACGAGATGGTGCCGCTGCCGCGCCACACCTCGATCGCGGGTATACCCGTCCGCGAGTTGATGGCCGAAGATAAATTGCAGGCGATCATCGATCGCACCCGCAAAGGTGGCGGCGAGATTGTTGGGCTGCTCGGCTACAGCGGCTTCTATGCGCCCGCCGCTGGCACGCTGATCATGGTTGAGGCGATTATCCGCGATCAAAAGCGCGTGATCCCCTGTGCGGCCTATCTGACGGGCGAATATGGCTACGATAAACTGTTCGTCGGTGTGCCCGTCGTGCTGGGCGCAGCGGGCATCGAAAAAGTGATCGAGATGCAATTGAACGACGAAGAAAAAGCCGCACTCGACAATTCCGCAAAGGCCGTCAAAGCCGTTGTTGATGTGTTGGGGTATACCGGATAAACGCCCATTTCACAGGTTCACACCCATGTCTGAGCAAGGCGGATTGATCACACTGGTTTATGCGGATGGTGTTTTTGTGCCGTTGCTGCCGATCACTGACGCAGAGATCGAAAACGGCGCACAGATCGCCTTCCACTGGCCGAATGATGTATATCTGTGCGAGTCGGATCGATTGGCCGCACTCGATCAGGGCAAAGTTGTGTTATTGGAAAGTATCGAGGACGATGATTAACCCGCCCCTACCGACTCCCACGCCGCCAAATCGAGTCATCGATCTGATGAGCGGGATCACGATGGTCGTCACCGATCTGCACGGCGACAAAGACGCCTTCGCGCGGCACGTCGGACGGTTCTTGCAACTGCGCAGCCGCAACAAAGTGCAGCGGCTGCTGCTGCTCGGTGATCTGATCCACAACGAGCGCCCCGTCGATCAGGACGAAAGCCTGCCCATCCTGATCGACCTGATGCGGATGCGCCACTCGCTAGGGCCGGACGCGGTGATCATGCTGCTCGGCAACCACGAGATGCCGCACTTGTACGGCGTGTCGCTGCAACGCGGCAAAACCGAATATACGCCGCGCTTCGAGAAGGCGCTCTCCGAGAGCGGGCGGCGCGACGACGTGATCGCGTTCCTCGACAGCTTGCCGTTTTACGCGCGGACGGCGGCGGGCGTCGCCTTTACGCACGCCGGACCCGAAGGCAATGCGATCGCGGGCTTCGATCAGCTACGGCACTTCGATCACAAAGCGATCCTGGCCGAGTTTTCGCATGCGCTCTCAATCAACCCCGATCCCGATCGGCTGCGCAAGCTGTACAGCGACTCGATGGGAATGCCCTACGAAGTGCTGGCGCGCTACTATCTGGCCGTCGAAGGTCAGGCTGATCCACGCTATGATGACCTCCTGCGCGCGTTCATGATCACGCAATCGAGCGAAGCGTTCGTGCTCCTGTGGGGCGCACTGTTTACCCGCTGCGAAAAAGAAGTATCGTTCGCGCTGTACGAGCGCATCCTGGCAAAATTCCTGGCTATGCTTTCGGAAGATGCGCCCGCGCCGCAGCGTCTACTGGTGACCGGGCATATTCCGGTGCCGGGCGGCCACGCGATCATCACGCCGCAGCACTTTCGATTGGCGAGCGCGGCCCATGCCAGCCCCCGCGAAGCGGGACAGTATCTCCTGTTCGATGTCGCCAAGCCGATCGACTCGGCCAAAGAACTCGAGTCGAAGCTCGGTTCGGTGTTTGGCGCGTAACCCGTTCGCAAAGAGCAAGTCGCAAAGGATCAACATCACTGTGAATTCGATCACTGCCAAAGACCTCAAAACACGCCTCGACGCGGGCGAACCGATCCGCGTTGTCGATGTGCGTGAAGGGTGGGAGGTCACGCGCTACAGCCTCGCCTTCGCCCAAAATATTCCAATGAACACCATCCCCGACCGTCTCGATGAGATTCCTCACGAGGGCATGGTCGTCATCCTGTGTCACCTCGGTCACCGCAGCGCCGTCGTCGTCGAATGGTTGGAAGAGCAAGGATATACCAACGTCTACGACATGTCCGGCGGCACGGAAGCCTGGCAGCGTATCGAGGCGGGCACTGCAAACGCTCATCCATAGGGTTCTCGGCGTGCGCCTCGGCCTTTCCGCAATGTTGATCGCCTGCCTCGCCCTCGGAATCGCCCCAGGACGTACCGCACATGACCTATCGCGGACGCACACCGTCACCATGTCGTTCGTGGACGAAGCGAGCGTTCCGCCTCGCCTAACCAACGCGGGGGCGGCATTTCGGCTGCTCGGCGCGTTTTTCGATTCGACCGCGCTCCAAAAAGGCGTCGATTACTCGTTTGACGGTGATATCCTGCACAATGCGATGCGCCCCGACGATGGCTTCGTGGCCGCGCCGAATGGTTTTGGCTATGGTGCAAATGCGGCTGCCTCACTGCTCAAGAATCTCGTAGTCAACACGGCTTTTTGGGATTCCGACGGCATCGAAAAGCCACTTTTTCAGCGCGTTTCGGAGGCGATCCTGCGCGGCGATTCGACCTACAGCGTCTATGGCGTGAATATCGGCGTGGGCGCAGGCGGGACAGGCGATTATGTTTGGCATCTGAACCCGGCCTATGATGGCCCGCCCCCGACGATCACCGTCCAATTCGATGCCATCGCCAAATCTGCCGCCCTCGGCGCGCACTATGCGGACGAAAGTACGCCACCTTCCCGCGATCTATCCCTGCACGACAAAGCCGCGATCCTGACCCGCAATTTGGGAGCGATTATCGGCGATCGGCGCTTAGGCGTCGTCGTGATCCCGATCGCCAGTCCCGCCGATGCCGTCGCCATCAATGCCGATGCCCAAAACCCGATCGCTTCGGCCTGGAAGGGTGGGGGGACGCAATACTTCTTTGAAAATATCGATCCAGTGATCTGGCGCAGCTTGCCCGTCCAATATTGGAACACGCGCAACGTCGTGCGCGTGCCGAAGGAATATCAAGCCGCCTTCAACCAATACAACCAAATTCTACGCTGGGTGTATGTGATGGCCGTCTTCAGCGGCAATCACGAGGCCGGCGACGTGATCGATTACGTGTATCGCCATTCATCCTGGCACAGTGCAGCGAACCCGATCGTCGCCTTTAATGATTGGAGCCAGCAGTCCGCTGGGTTGAGCAGCGAATCCGGGCTGCACCGCTGGCAGGCCGGACGTTTACTGATTCCGGGGCTAGTCGATCATCGGCGTGATCACCATACAATCACCGTCGGCGAGCAGATCTATCCGTTCGACAATACCTATTCGGCGCGCGATCTGGCGCAGTATTACGTCCATCTGGCGACGGTTGGCAGAGCGCACGGCTATTATGACATCGTGACCGAACTGCTCAGCACCCATTCGGCGATTTTAAGTATGCTCAAGGATTTCTCGTCGGATACAGGCATCGTGGCCGCCAGCAAGATCGGTTATTTCGCGCCCGACAGCCCCGACAGTCTGGGACATGACGTGAACAACGACGGTGGTCTGCTGACCCTGCCGGATGGTGAGCAGTTCGCCGTTGCCGTCATGGCCTTCGACTCGGTGGATATTCAGGGCGAGGTCGTCAGCACGATCAGCCGCACCCTGATCAATCTATATCAGCGCGCACCCGCACCCTCCGCCTTTTAGATAAAGACGGACGTGGCCTGCCGCGTCCGTCTCATAATGCTCAGTTGCTACGTATTTTGCGCATTCACGCGCACCAAAACCGCCGCGATATTGTCCCGCGCACCCTTCGCGTTACACGCATCGACCAGGGATTGACAGGCTGCGCTGGGCGTCTCGGCGTCTCGCACGATCTTCCAAATCTCTTGATCACCCAACATATCCCACAGCCCATCCGAGCACAGTAGGATCGATTCATCGGCTTCGAGCGTCTCGTTGAAAAGTTCCGCGCTCACATTGTCTTCAGTGCCGAGGGCTTGCAGCAAAACATTGCGGCGCGGATGATTCACGGCTTGCGCGGGCGTCAATGTGCCATTGTCCACAAGCGCCTGAACCAGCGATTGATCGTGGGTGATCTGGCGAATCCCTTGCGGCGAAATCAAATACGCGCGACTATCGCCGACGTTGGCGATATGCACATCATTGCCAACGACGACCGCCATCACGAGCGTCGTCCCCATATTTGTATTTTCTTCGAGCGCCGTTTTTCGCACCATGTCATTGGCGACTGTCACCGCGTTGGTGAGCCATTGTTGATAAGTTTCGGGCAAGGAGGGGTCAACATTGGTATCGGCCACCGCCCCGACCAACTGCCGAATTGCTGTACGCACCGCCAACTTACTGGCGATTTCACCCGCTGCATGTCCACCCATCCCGTCCGCCACCACATAGACGCCCACCGCTTGCGAGTCGGAGTCGCTTGCTTGATTCAGCGTGACGGTTGCCAGACTGTCTTCATTATTGGTGCGTGTCACGCCTTTATCGATGCTCCACCCAACATCGGGATTGGGCATTGCCATCGACGCATTCATATCGGCATCGATGTCGGACGGTGGTGGATTTGGCACTGGAATCTTATCGGTAATGTCGTCTCCGGTCATTTTGCACCCCTGTTATTAAAAGCCAACTTCAAGCATTGTATCAAAACGGTTCGCGGCGCAATCTCTGCACGCAGAGATGCCCAACATAAAGTTTAGCAAACTTTACCAGCTCGTGCGTGCCCGCAATGAGCAAGGTGGTTGCCTGGTGCCCGTGGCTGAAGCCGCCGGGTTGAACCCAAACTTTGGAGAAACTGCTCCAGCCGCACCTTTTGACAATCCAACCATGAGGTTGCCAACACCAGCCTTTCAAAAACTTGTTTTCAGCCCGGTGGCTTTAGCCCCGGGACCATACGCCAAATATTCGATCGAACTTATTGTCCGCGTCATGCTTTGATATTTTCGCCGCCGTCTACCGTGAGCACTGTCCCGGTCAGATAATCCTCGCGCGCCAGATACACGACCGCGCGCGCCACATCCTCGGCGCTCCCGACCCGCCCGATCGGCGACGTTTCGCCCAATTTCGCCCACCGCGCATCCGAATAATCGGGTGGTTGGAGCACCAAGCCGGGCACGATCGCGTTCACGCGAATATCCGGCGCAAGCGACAGCGCGCTGACTTGTGTCAGCATCAGCAAGGCCGCCTTCGAGACGCTGTGATGTGGATAACTCGGTGAGGCGCGCAATCCGCTGTTATCTGAAATATTGATAATCACGCCACCATTGCCTTTGCGCATCAGTGCAGCGGCGTGCTGCGTACACAGAAACGGCGCGCTCAGGTTGACGGCCATCGTTGCGTTCCAATCGGCGAGACTCAGCGTCGCCAGATCGCCGCGCTGAAAAATCGAGGCGCTGTTCACCAAAATATCGAGCCGCCCAAAATGCGCATCGATCACTTTGAACAGTGCCACGATTTGATCCGTTTCCGACATATCGGCGCGCTGGCTGATCGCATCGACGCCCAACGCGCGCACTTCGGTCAGCGTGGCCGCAGCTTTATCCGCCGAACCGCCGTAGTGAATAGTTTGCGCGACGCCCTGCCGCGCCAGTTCCAGCGCGATCGCTTTGCCGACGCGATGCGCCGATCCCGTCACCAGCGCGACTTTCCCCCGGAGATCAATCTGCATAGATCGTTTGCCCCTGATCGATTAACTCGGTTAACATTGGTTCAGTCCTTGTTGATGCTTGGATTGTAGCGGATCGGAGTTCCGGTTGACCTATTTTTACGACGTGATCGCGCGTTATTATGATCCTGAAAATGACGACGTGCAGGCTGATTTGACGCTCTACAGCGATCTGGCCGAGTCGATCGATGGCACGATCCTCGATGTGGGCTGTGGCACGGGGCGCGTGATGTTCCACCTCGCAGGCGAAGGCCACACCATTCACGGCATTGATCGCTCGCCTCAGATGTTGGCGCGCGCCCGGCGCAAACAGTCACAGCGCCCCGATCTTCGTGAACGCTGCACGTTGATCGAGGGCGACATCCTTAGCGATCCGCTGCCGACGCGCTACGATCTGGTCATTTTGCCCTACAACACCTTCATGCACCTGCATGTCGAGGGTGAGCAAGAGCGCGCGCTGGCGGCGTTGGCCGCAGCACTGGCGGACGACGGCCAAATCGTGATCGACATTCCCAATGCAGGCGAGGCGTTCGCCGCCCAAGATGATGGCGCACTGACGCTCGAACGCAGCTTCATCGAGCCGGAAACAGGCAACATGGTGATGCAGCAGTCGGTCAGCCGTATCGATCGCACGGCGGGGCGGCAGTACATCTCGTGGATTTACGACGAGATTGACGCGCAAAGCCTCGTGCATCGGACGGTTGCGCCGTTGGTACTGCGCTATGTGTTCCCGCGCGAGATGGATTTGCTGCTGGCAGCGGCGGGCTTGCGGCGCATCGATCACTTTGGCGATTACGATGGCAGCCCCTTCGAGGGCGAATGTCCACGCATGATTGTGGTGGCGGGGCGGAAATGATTGCACGCGGTGCGGGCGCTCTGATCGTTCTGTTGGTGCTGATTCTGGTGCTGACGGCCTGCACCATCGATGACACGATTCCGCCCACGCCGACGCATATCCTATTCGACACGCCCGCCAGCACCGTCGCTGCCAGCCCAACCGCTGCCCTCGATTTCAGGCCACCGTCGCCGCTGCCGGGCGGGAACCTGAACGCGCTCGATTTTACGCCGGGTGTGCCACCCACCTTGAGCGGGGCGGTTATGTGCCGCCTGCTTCGCCGCCCTCACCGCGCTAAAATCCACCCGGCAATTGTCCGCCCCGGGCACCAACTTGTCCCCCCGCCCCTTCGTGCTATGCTTACTCGCATCGTCACCAGGGGAGTATGCACACACCATGCCACACTACCAATCCTTTGACCCCAATACCGAATTTACCGGACAAGCGACGCTCGCCTTCATCAAAAATATCAATCACCGCGAGATCGAAAGCATCCTCAAAAAACATCATCTGGACACGATCGATCCGTCAAGCTGGTACAAGGTCCAAGACATTTTGGACGTGATGAGCGACATCTCGAACGAAGATGACTCGTCCGCTAACTTTGTGAGCATCGGTATGGCCGCTGGACAGCTTGCCGTAGACCGCATGACGCCGGAACAGCGCGCCACCACCGTCGAAAGTTGGTTGAGCGCCTACGCCGACTCGATGTACGATGCCCGCCATCGCGGTGGCGGCGCAGGCAAACTCACCCTGACCAAAGAGTCCGATCAACATTTGATTATCCACATGAACAGTCCTTACCCGGATGACATCATGTACGGCCTTTTTTATGCCTTCGTGCGCGCGCTCCGACCACCCGGCAAAGGCTTCGTCTTGCGCTATGACGAAGAGTCTCCGCGCCGCGATCTGGGCGGCTCCGTGACGCTCATCCACGTTCAGATTGATCCCTGACGCGCCTTGCGTAAGTGATCGTGGGCAATTGCCTGATGAAATCCGTAATGTCTGGTAAAATCCCGCGAAACGCACACGAATCGGAGTTCCGTGTCCAGTGTCCATCGTGATCCGCCCGGCGCGCGCAGCCGAACAAGCCACCATCGGGTCAATCGTTCACGAGGGTCAGATCAACCCGAATGGCCTGGATTGGCGGCGCTTCCTCGTCGCCGACGACCAGGGTGTGATCGTCGGCATTGGACAGGTGAAACCGCACAGCGACGGCAGCCGTGAACTCGCATCGATCGCCGTGATCCCGAAACGCCAGGGGCAAGGCATCGCCCGCACGATCATTGAATCGCTGTTGGCGCGCGAATCCGAGCCGCTGGTGTTGATGTGCCGCGCGCAGCATGAGTCGCTCTACGAACGCTTTGGCTTTCGGCGGATGCGCGCACCGGAGATGCCGCGATCGATGCGCCGATTATCACGGGCCATCGCGTTGGCCTCGCCCACCTATCGCTTGATCAAGGGCGAGTCGATCAGCGTGGTCTTTATGAAGCAGCCAACTTCCGACGAATCGCCGATGGAGTCCGCGTGACAACGACGTCCACCTCGATTAAACGCCAACGTTTCACGCCGCGCGGCTGTCTCGCACGACTGGCCGTGATGATCTTTGGCGTGCTGTTGGCGCTGCTGATCGCGGAGATCGGTGTGCGCCTCGCCTATCACAGCCTGCCGCAGACCTTGCAGATCGCCTTGCGCGATGTACGCATCACGCCCTTCACGGATGCGCGCTTGGTGCCGCCCCCGATCTGGCAGGCCGATAACGACTATCAGACGACCACACGCCCCGGCCTCGACAACGAACTGACCTACGGCAGCCCCGATGTGTCGTTCCATGCCTCGACCTACTCGTGGTGGAATGGGCGCGTCGGCTTCCGCTCGCCGCAGCCAACGAGTGGGCATGTGGATGGTGTCGCGCTCGGCGATTCGTTCACTTTTTGCTTCGTCGAAGCGACCAATTGCTGGGTGAACTATGTCGCCCGTTTCAGCGGCTTGAATATCGCCAATCTCGGCCAGCCCGTCACCGGATCGACGGCTCATGCGCGCATCTTCAAGGGGACTGCGATGCCTGTCAAGCCACCGCTGGTGCTTTGGCAATTTTTCGGCAACGACTACAACGACGATTATGGGCTTGCGCAACTTGACGGCACGGCCAAAACGCCGCCTGCTCCTGCACCGCCCGCGCCACCTTCGGCCCCGGTTGCCGATTGGTTGCGCCAAAATTCAGTGGTCTACAGCTTGCTCAGCGCGTTGATCCGGAGCGGCAATAATCAGGGCGTCGAGCAGTTCGTCGATCCGTACCATGTGACGCAGGGCAATGTCGATCTGTGGTTCGGGCAGAGCTATCTCCGCGAGGCATTCGACATGACCAGCGCGCGCAACCTGGAAGGCGAAGGCTACAGCCATCAAGCGCTGCTCGATACCCGCGATCTCATATCGGGTTATGGCGGTCACCTGCTGGTCTTGCTGATCCCGACCCGCGAAGAAGTCTATCGCGCGCTGACCACACCCTTGCTCGGTCAAGCTGCTATCGACGCCCTGGGCGAGTCGCGCCATCGACTGACCGATTTCTGCACGGCGCAAGGGCTAACATGTTACGATCTGTTCCCCGATCTGCTGGCGGCGGCCAACGATGGCAAGCAGGTCTATTTCCCGCGTGATTTGCACCTCAATAATCAGGGCAACGAGGTCGTGGGCACAGCAGTTCTGCGCGTGCTCAAAGCGCACGAGTGGATCAAATAGATTGCAAGATGCTGCGCAAGTCCCGCAGGAGCCAGCCTATTTTCAGGGATTCAATGGCCTCCGTTTTTATGCCGCGCTCTCGGTGCTGATCTACCATGTCTCGTACAGTCCCAACGATTGGTATGGCTTCCCGACGCTGCCGCCCTATCTTGAATATTTTTTCCTGACAGGTGTTGATGCCGTCCGGCTCTTTTTTATATTGAGCGGCTTTTTGATCATCACGCTCATGCTGCGCGAAAATACCCGTCAGGGTTATGTCAACATGCGCAAATTTTACATGCGTCGGGCGCTCCGCATCTACCCCGTATATTTTATTTTGCTCATCGTGGTGGTGGCCTTATTTGGCGCATTTTACAAGCCGCTGCTGCTGTTCATGTTGACTTTCTTTTTGGGTAACGTGGCCTATGTGTTGTTTTATCCCTTTCCGCCCCTGGAACATTTGTGGAGCATCGCCGTCGAGGAGCAGTTTTATCTGGTCGCGCCCCTGCTGAGTCGCCGATTGCGCATCCTGCCACAACTGCTCATCGGATTTATGGCTATGTATTGGGGTTTGTTGATCCTTTCGGAACAACTTCCGCCGAACCTTTGGACGGCATTGATCCAAATCACGCGCTACGACCTGATTGCGATGGGCGCATTGCTCGGCTACGCACACTATCATCACTGGTCGGTGCTGCGCTATTTGCGATCACGTCTCGCCCGTTTCGTCGCAGTCATGCTCGTGCTGTATGCGGTAATTTTTGCCGAATACAGCACCGCCTTTGTCTATACGACGATCATGGCGCTGGCGTTCAGCGTGATCATTTATTGGGTGGCGGTGGAGCCGCCGCGTCTCCTGCGCAGCGGACTACTCGAATGGCTCGGCAACTATTCCTACAGCATGTACGTGTATCACCCGCTGGTGATTTTTCTTCTCTATCAGGTGCTGCATAATCACCTGCCGCTTCCAGCCTATGCGGCTGCTCTGTATGGTGGGACTCTGGGCATCACGCTGATACTTAGCGGACTATCACAGCACTATGTCGAGAGACCGCTGGCACGTCTGCGGCGGCGGCTCCATTAGCGGCGCGCACATTCAAAACCTCTATCACCCGCTCCCTCATGTTTGAGGGTCGATACTGCGCTGAAACAGGCGACCACGCGGGGTTCGCCCGTTTTCCTCATTGCTGACGTAGCTTGCCGCGTCCCTACTTTTCCAAAGATGAGTAGAATAGATTGCATGATGCTATCACTGGAGGGCAACCTATCATGAGTCCGACCTTACCCAGCAAGCGCGGCAAATCCGCCAATCCATACGACGATGATCTTTTCAGCGCGGCTGCCCCTGGTATGGGTGCGCGCCCGCCCAAGATTCCGCTGGCTGATCGAATGCGCCCGCACAATTTCAAGGAATTCGTCGGTCAGGAGCGAATCATCGGCGAAGGGCGCTTGCTGCGACGCGCCATCGAAGCCGATCAACTCACATCGATCATCCTGCATGGGCCGCCGGGCACGGGCAAAACGACCATCGCCAACATCATGGCGCATGAAACTAAAGCCACCTTCGTCACCATGAACGCCGTGTTGGCGGGCGTCAAGGAACTGCGCGAAGTAATCGATGATGCCCAGGCGAGGCCGCGCAACAGTCGGACTCTCCTGTTTATCGATGAAATCCACCGCTGGAATCGCACCCAGCAAGAAGGTCTGCTGCCGCATATCGAGGCGGGCACGATCACGCTGGTGGGCGCAACCACCGAGAATCCGTTCTTCTCGCTGGTTGGGCCGCTGATCAGCCGTTCGCGCGTGTTTCAACTAGAGCCGCTCAACCAGGACAATATTCGCTCCGTGCTCAAGCGTGCCATCGCCGATAAAGAGCACGGCTACGGCGCACTGAACGTGCAGATCACCGACGAGACGCTCGATCACTGGGTCAATGTGGCAAATGGTGACGCGCGTAGTGCCCTCAATGCGCTTGAACTCGCCGTTTTGAGCACCGCGCCCAACGCCGACGGCGCGATCGTGATCGATCTCAAAATCGGCTCCGAGAGCATCCAGCGGCGCGCCATTCGCTACGACCGTGATCAGGATGAGCACTACGATACGATCAGCGCCTTCATCAAGAGCTTGCGCGGCAGCGATCCTGATGCGGCGTTGTATTGGATGGCGAAGATGATCTACGCCGGCGAGGAGCCGCGCTTCCTGTTCCGCCGAATGCTCATCCTGTGCAGCGAAGATATTGGCTTGGCCGATCCGAACGCGATCGTGGTAGTCAATGCGTTGGCCGAATCATTCGAGCGAGTCGGGATGCCGGAAGGCAACTACTTCCTGGCGCAAGCGTGCCTCTACTGTGCGACCGCACCCAAGAGCAACACGACCGGTGCGCTGTTCAAAGCGCTCTCGCACATGGAAAAAGTCGGCCCCGCGCCCGTGCCTAGTCACCTGCGCGACTCGACCGCCAATGCGGCGCGCGCGCGCCAGGAGGGCGAGGAGTCAGAAAGCGTCGCCTACCAGTATCCGCACGATTTTCCGAACGCTTGGGTTGCTCAGCAGTATTTGCCGGACAATGTGACCGATCTCGATTGGTACACGCCCAAATCGATCGGCTACGAGGCCACCATCGCCGCGCGCTTCGGCGAACGTCCCGCTCAGCCCAAGAATCCGGGCGCGCCCAAACCGCCCACGACCAAAGCGGCGGCGAAGAAATAAGCCTGTTCCCGCCCTATCGAGAGTGTCTCATGGTGAAACCAAATGGGCGACCACGCTAGTAGTCTAACGCACAGGAGGTGATGGATAAAGACGTGCAAGTTTTGTGC
>JBBRMW010000137.1:0-15614 GCA_038230635.1 Aggregatilineales bacterium
ATTAAATACCACGCGTTGAAGAACCTCACCCCCTGCACCTTTCCGAGTAACAGCGAGGGGGACTGGGGAAGACCCCTCTATCCCCGGCCCTTTCCCCCACGCAGGCGGGGGGAAAGGGAGTCAAGACGCGGCGCTACATTTTCATCCCTTTGTAGTGGCGCGCAGCGGCATGGACCGCTCTGATGAAAATGCGGGAATTGACCGCACCCCCCGGCCCCCTCTCCGTCATCACGGAGAGGGGGAGACAGAGGCCACGCCGCGCGGTGTTCATGATGGCGCATGGGTGGCATCGTTCATGATGACTCAGCCCCCATGGCGAAGGGCTTATCTCCCCTTTCCCACCGCTTGCGTGGGGGAAAGGGGCCGGGGGATAGAGGGGTTTTCCCGCGAAATTGTGATCGACTGAACTTTATTTTGGTTTTAGAATTGTGTTTGGCGCCGCGGGCTAGTCGGCGATGCCCGCGTGGGCGATGATCTTGATCGGCGCGACACGGATCAACAACTCGCCCTCGACGGCGTTGCGGGCGCCATAGCTGGCGGCCAGCGCCTCGCCCATATAGCGTGCGGCGATGCGCGTTGACCAAGCCAGAAACTCGTCCTGGCTGGGTTTGGCGATCGAGGCGCGACCCTCGAACAAAACGTAGGAGTAGGGCGGCGTGTCGTCATCGACGCACAGGCTGACGCGCCCATCGCGGCGGATACTCTTACCTTTGAGCGTGTCCGCACCCGTCATGAAGACGAGTACATCGCCATCCATCGCAAACCAAATCGGCGCGACGTGCGGGCTGCCATCGGCGCGGACGGTCGCCAGTTTGGCGGTGCGCGGTTTGTCGTTCAGGAAGTGGAGATATTCGGCGGTGGTCATCGTCTGCATGAGCGGTTTGGTTCCTATGGTGTCGCGGCTGCGGTCGTTTCGGTCGCCGACTGGGTGGCGGCGGGCGTACTCCCTAACGTTGTATCTGGGTTGAACAAGTCGCTCAGATCGGTTGCATTCGCGGCGTCACCGAGCAACGGCGCAACACCGAACCACGTCTCCAACATGCGCAGCGTCGAACTATGCGTATACGCAACCGTGTTGGCATAACCGACCTTCGCATCGGCGGCCAGCGCGATCATTCCGATCGGGCCGTCGTTGCCTTCGCCCTCGTCCCAGGTGATCAGCACAACGGCGCCTGCTTGATAAGCTGCCGACGCCAGGATTTTGGGCACTTCCTGAGATAGCCAGACATCACCGTTTCTTACGCTGTCGGGCGTCGCACAACCACCGGAATCGTGCATATCATGGCAAATATCCGGCGTGATGAAGTTGTAGCGCGCGACTCGATCGCCCGTGAGATCGGCGGCCAGTTCGCTGTAGGGTCGATTATGCGCAATGCACTTGGCTGAGTGCGGATCGTTGCCATCGGTCACGTCGTCGAAAAAGACGAACGGATTATGCTTGGCGGCGTAAGTGACGGTGCTGACCAACGGGCAGGTCGTCCCATCGATCCCTTCTTGGTAGGCGCGCCACGAGATACCAGCGGCATCCAGCAGCGTGCTCAAGTGCGCGGCGCTGGCCTGATGATTGCGACTCGGCTCGGAATCGTTCCGAATCCCGAAATCCGTGCCCGCCTCCAGCCACAGGTAATTCGGCTCACTGGGATGGACGTGCGGCGGATTGCGGTAATTTTCGGCGTGTGCGCCGATCCGCAGCAGGGTTTTGTTGATGTACGGCGCGGACGGATTCCCAGCGATATTCGCCCAATCGTGATTTTCCATCAGGATCAAAAACACCGTGCGCCCCGTCGATGGCTGTGCCTCGACGGGAGATCCGCGCCAAAGTATAACCATGCTCAAACTGAGGATGCTGAGCAGGCCGATCAATCGCAGTTTCAAGTTGATCCCTATTCCCGACGATAACCGCCACGACGACGGAAAAACAACCCGCCGACGAGGATAAGCAGAATAACCGCGCCGATAAACGCGACGAGGATATCGATATACTTCAACGTGATCCCATCTTCGAGCGCCGGGGAAACCCCGATCTTCAACAGGTTGAACAAAAAGCCGCCGATGATTGCGCCGAGCAAGCCCACGACCAACGCGACTCCCCAGTGCATTCCGCGCCCGCGCACCAGCAAACTCGCCAGCGAGCCAGCCACGATACCGATGATGATCCAGGTGATCACGCGCTTCACGTCGAAGGTGACAGTAATCGTCGTCGATTGCTGCACAGGTGCGGCAAGGATGAGCTGATGTGCCAAGCTGATAAATTGATTCATCGTGTTGTTTCTCCTGTGTGATAGACAAGCCTTGCCAACTCACGTTAGCTTCAACTTATCATAACATACAGAACTCAACAAACTCTAAACGGAGGGCGAATCGGACGGACGCGGCAAGCCGCCGTCCCTACGTAACCGCCATGCCGGTAGGGACGAGGCCTGCCTCGTCCGCTAACTGGCACAAAATGAGATGTCACTGCCCCTGCGATTCCGGTGCTTATCAGCATGATGCAACATTGCCCAATACGCCTGCACCCCTTCCAAGTTGGATACCTGCCGTCTCCACGACGACTCCCCCGTCGCCGTGAGTACGAAGAGGGGGTATGTAGAGAATCAGTGTTAGCCCAATATTTCCGCCGTGACCTCGCTGAGTCGTCGCGCCTCGCCGCACGCTTCGGCAGCATCGGCGATCACCGGATCGAGGTCGGTGCGCAGCAGGTTACGTAGCCGATCGGCACGTTCGAGCGTCGGTTGATCGGTCGATGAATGGGTGCGCACCAAGCCGACCAGTTCCGCCGCCGATTCGCGCTCGCCACGATCCGCCTGCAAATCCGCCAGCCCGATCAGCGCGGCCAGCATTAACGGCTGCGCGCGGACGCCCGATGCCAGCCGCAGCGCCTCGCGGAAGCGTGCGCCCGCCGTGGCTGGGTCGCCCAGCCGATTGGCGAGCGTGCCCAAGTCATTGAGCACCGCCGCCTCGCCCCACCGATACGCTGCCGCTTGATAATCGTGCAGACAGTCTTCGTATAGTGCCTGCGCGCGATCGGTATTTTCGATGCCCAGGTAGGCTTCTGCCGTCAAGCGCTTGAGCGTCGCCCATTCGCGGTCGGATTCGGCGCTGTAGGTGCGCAAAGCCAACGCCCGTTCGAGCGAAACGACCGCCTTCTGGTACGCGCCGTTGGTCAGCGCCATTTTGCCGACCTGTGCCGCGTAGTGCGCTTCTTTGGCGTGATCGCCCGCCTGCGCCCAGTGAAAGGCCGCCGCCGAGACTCGATCGGGCGCGTACAGGTAAACTGCCTCCAACGTTTCGGCCACCGCGCGATGCAGCTTTTCGCGCCGATAGCCGGGCATATCGTCAATGACGCCATCGCGCAATTTGTCGTGGCTGAATTGATACGCACCATCGTCTTGGGTCTCCAAGACGGCGCAGTTCACGCAGACGGCAGCCCAGTGCTCCAGGTTATGCCCATCCGCAAACTCGTGCAGCATTTTGAGATCGAGCTGGCGTCCGATGACCGCGGCGACTTGCAGAAGCGGCAGGCTGTCATCCGGCACACGGTCAAGTCGTTTGTGGATGATCCGATCGATGCCTTGCGCGGATACTTGATCGGGCAGCGCCATTTCCCCGACGTGATCCAACTGTCCGGCTTGCTCAGCCAGCGTGCGCATCACCTCGACCAGAAAAAAGGCGTTACCTTCGGTCTCGTGGCGGAGCAGCGCCAGCAAGTTCGGATGACGCCCCGCCTCGCCCAACATCGACTCGCTGAGCCGCGCGATGTCATCATCGTTCAGCCGTTTGAGCGCGATCAACTGTGCATCGGGCAAATAACCCGCCAAATCGGGGCGCTCGTCGTCGCGGTAGCTGGCGACGATCAATAATGGCAGCGATGGCGCGAGCTTGATAAAGTGGTTCAGCAGTTCGAGGCTGTCATCATCGGCCCAATGCAAATCTTCGAGGATCAGCAAGATCGGGCGCTGCTGACGGATGACCACGCGCTCGATCGTGAGCCGCAGCCGTTCCTGCGCAAACAGCGGATGCACGATCGGCGCATCCGGTACGTCGTGGCCGAGCAGATCGGCAATATCGGGCACGACCGCCTTGAGCAGGCTTTCTTCCTCGGCGCTGAGCGGCGTTTCGAGGCACAGCCAACGCAGCGCCGCGCGCCACATCTGATACAAGCCGCCACCCTGATCGACGTTCTTGCCACGAATGACCTGCACGCCCAGGACGAGCGCCTGCGTGCGCAGTTCATCCAGCAGGCGCGTTTTGCCGGAGCCGCTTTCACCGCTCACCAGCCAGACGCCACCTTTGCCATTAATCGCTTGCCCAAGTGCGCCGATCAATGTGTTCAATTCACGCTCGCGTCCGGTGAAGCGCGCCGTCTGCAAAAAGCTCTCGCGGATGGCGACCGTTTCCGGTGGCACCGCCCGATCGAACGCCGCGCAAAAGGCTTCGATGGTTGCGCCTGCGCTCGGATAGCGATCATCGGGATTCTTGGCGAGCAGTCGCCCGATCACCGCCGCCGCCGCATGATGAGAGATCAAGCGCAGGTCGGGCAGCGCGTTGAGCGTATTTTCGATCAACATGCTGGTTTCGTTGGTATCGAACAATTGGCGACCCGAGAACATCTCGAATGCGATCACGCCCACCGCGTACAGGTCCGTTTCCTCGCTCGGCGGATCACCCATTAGCACTTCGGGCGCGATGAAGCCAAGCGTCCCGGCCACGTCGCTGAGGCCAGCCTGCTCGCGCTTGACCGACAGGCCGAAATCCAGCACCTTGACTTGGCCGCCCACGACGAGGATGTTACCGGGTTTCAGATCGCGGTGGATGATGCCGCGTCGATGCAGATAGGCCAGCGCTTGCAAGAGCTGGATCAGCACATCGACTTTATCGGCGTCAGACTTCCAAGAGGCCTTGAACACGGAGAGCGGCTCGCGCAGCAGATCCATCGTAAAATAGGGCTGGCGTGCCTCGTCGAAACCATAGTCGAGGACGCTGTTCACGTTCGGGTGACGCAGCGAAGCCATCAAGCGGAATTCTTGCGCCAGCGACAGCGCAAAATCGTTCGCCGGATCGAACGAGTTGAAGCGCAGATGTTCGGGCGGAATGAGCACCCGTTTAAGCGCAACTGTATTCCCGGTCAGCCGATCGGTGGCCTGGAAGACCGCGCCCATGCCGCCTTTGCCCAACATCTGCGTGAGTTGATAACGGTGTCCGATGACTTCGCCATTCGCCTGCATGTTTCGCCACCCTGTGAGCGCCAATGAATGCGCGGGATTATATCCGGTCTTGGCGACAAATCATGGGCGCTCGGCGATCAGTTTTCATGATGCCCGCCGAGCCATCCGCCCGATTTCGCGGTAAACTGGTGGCCGATCGATCATCACCAAATCCAAGGAATAACCAGATTAGCGCCGTTCCCGCATTCGCATTCGATACGCAATCTTATACGCGCTTTGGCACGTTCGACGGGCTGCGCCTGCCCTGGCCGATCGATCCGAGCGCGCTGTTCGGACGCAGCGCGCCGCTGATCATGGAGATCGGCTTCGGCGGCGGCACTTTCCTGCGCGATCTGGCCGCACGCCACCCGGAGGCCAACGTCATCGGCGTCGAACACTCGCATCACTGCTTATCCGATGTGGAGCGCGCGCTCGCCAAACATCCACTGCCGAATCTGCGGCTGATCCACAGCGATGCGCTGGTCACGCTGGGCTATGTGTGCGGCGAAGCGTGGATCGATGCGCTGCATATCAACTTTCCCGATCCGTTTCCCAAGAACAGCCACGTCGATCGGCGGCTGCTCAGCCCATTCTCATTGGCGCTGATCGCCTCGCGCCTGCGACCGGGTGCAGCGCTCCACATCGCCACCGACGTGGCCGCCTATGCGCGGAGCATCGCCGAAGATTTGGCCGCGACGCCCGGTCTGCGCAGTCGCCACCCGACGCCCTGGCTGACCGCGGTGCCCGGACGGACCGTCACACGCTATGAGCGCAAGGCGCAAGATCGCGGCATTACTTGCCACTATTTCGAGTGGGAACGCACGACCGGAACGCCGCCGCCCGTCGCCATCCCCGATCAGCCCGCCGATTTCGCCGAGGAAGTCATGCCCAATATTGTGTTGCACAGCCCGCTCACGCTCGATGCGATCGCGGCGGCCTTCCAGCCGTCGCAGCATTTGCATGAGGGTATTCACGTCCACCTGCTCGAAATGTATCAGAACCATACCCATCACGGCTTATTGATCGACACATTCGTCGATGAACCGCTGATCGAGCAGCGACCGGGCATTGCCATCGCCGAACATGAGCACGAGCCGCACCGCTACATTGTGCGCCTGGCACCGCTCGGCCATCCGCGCCCGACGCGCGGCGTCCATGTGGCCGTGAGCCTCATCGCTGATTGGGTTAGCACGCTGCACCCCGACACCGAAATTGTCTATCGGCATGTCCAAAGCTGACGCGCCGCCGAGTCTCCCGGCCAAGACTCCGGCACGCGATCCCGGCGCGGAGATTCGCCCACTGACTTCGTTGCGGGCATTCGCGGCGCTGCTGGTGGTCCTATTTCATTTTGGGCGACCATATAGCAGCACCCACGATGACGCGCTGGCTGCGGTTTTCAGCAGCGGCTATATAGGCGTCACGATTTTTTTCGTATTATCGGGATTCCTGATCACGCTGCGCTATATGGATGCGCTGCGAATGGGTCAGTTCAGCCTGCGCGCCTATTTTGTGAAACGGGTGGCGCGCATCTATCCGCTGTACTTTGTGATGCTACTGAGTGTCTTTGCCTTTGTGCCCACGACGGTAGCCTGGCCGCACCTGCTGCTGGCACAAGGTTATTTCAACGATCTGGTGTTGACGGGTGTTCCGACCGCCTGGAGTCTGACCGTCGAGGAGGCATTTTATGCGCTGCTGCCGCTGATCCTGATTCTGCACTTTCGATCGCGGCTGCCGCTCATCGTGACGCTGCTGATATGGTCAAGTGGCTTGCTTGCAATCGGGCACGCGCTGGTGCTGCTCCAAATTCCAACGTATGGCTTCATGGCGAACGATGCACAGATGCTCTCCAACACGATCGGCGGTCAGTTCCCGATGTTCGCAGTGGGAATGGGCTGCGCATTTTTGTATCGATGGCGGACGGAGTGGCCGTCGGGGCTGGCGCTTATCTCGCTGATCGGGCTGCTGGGGACGATGGTCATGATGGCGCACACGATCGAGCCGCTGACCAGCGTGCTCGGCTATGTCTGTGGCGCTTGGACGGGCGGGATCGTGCTCGGCTTGACCGCGCCGGGCGGCCTCTCCTATATCCTGAGCCATCGCCTATTCGTGTATTTGGGACGCATTAGCTATGCGCTGTACCTCGTACAACTGACGCCGATCGGTCAGGCACTCGCTTTTGGCGCGAACTTTGCTGCGCAGATCATCACGCTGGAAGGGCTGAGCGCGTTATTTTACGAGTTCGTGGAGCATCCCGGCCAGCGGTTGGTGCTGCGGCTGGGATTGGGAGTGCCGCCCACCCAGGATTCACCTCATCCCCCAACCCCCTCACCTTAGAACTATACATTACCCACATCTCGAAGATGCCGGATTCACCTCACCCCCCGCCCGTCTCCGTCCTCACGGAGAGGGGTGCAGGACTCGACTCGGTCTCGATCTGTGGCGGATGCGGTGTGATTTGACGCCCCCTCGCTGTGGTGACGGAGAGGGGGTTGGGGGGTGAGGTGAATTTGTGGGTAATGCATAGCCCACAGAAGTAGGTATTTCGATGAAGACGGACGAGGCAAGCCTCGTCCCTACCGTAGCCATTGACGGTTGGTGTAGGGATGCGGCCTGCCTCGTCCGTGACTAGGGCGTGTCTGCAAAGTGTTTGGGCGACTAACCCCTCTCCCCAACCCCTCTCCCACGCAGGCGGGGCGAGGGGCTTGACTCCCCTTTCCCCCCGCTTGCGTGGGAGATAAGGGGCCGGGGGATAGAGGGGTTTGCAGACACGCCCTAGTTGAATTGGCGCGGACCAGACCCCGCCCCGAAGATTTTGTTGCTCAGCTTGAAGCCGGATTCTTCGATGCGATCCATGAACTTCGGACGATAGCCCGTCGGGTTCAGCGTGCCGCCGCCGGAGTGGCTGGCTGTCATCCCTTTGTTGTCAGACGTCTGGTAGATGAACAAATCCTGGAGTGTGACGGACTCGCCTTCGATCCCCTGCATCTCGGTGATCTGGGTGATCTTGCGCGAGCCATCTTTGAGCCGGCTCTGCTGGATGATCAACTGCACGGCGCTGGCGATTTGGCGACGCACCACCTGGATCGGCAAATCCATGCCTGCCATCAGCGTCAGCGTTTCCAAACGGGCGATACAGTCGCGCGGATTATTGCTATGGATGGTGGTCAACGAACCATCGTGGCCCGTGTTCATGGCTTGCAGCATATCGAGCGCCTCGCCCGAACGACACTCGCCGATGACGATGCGATCGGGGCGCATACGCAGGCTGCCCTTGACCAGATCGCGGATTTCGAGTTTGCCGGTTTTGCCATCGCCACCGGGCACTGCGGGCGCGGTTTCGAGGCGCACCACATGGCGCTGTGAGAGTTGCAGTTCCGCCGAGTCTTCGATCGTAATGATGCGCTCGTCTTCAGGGATAAAGCTCGACAGCACATTGAGCAGCGTCGTTTTGCCCGAACCCGTGCCGCCGGAAACGACGATGTTGAGCCGCGAAACGACGCACGCCTCCAAAAAGTCGGCGACCTCCGGGGTAAACGAACCGAACTTGATCAGATCGGTCGGAGTGAGAACTTTTTCCGGGAATTTACGAATGGTGATCGTCGTACCGAGCAGTGCCGAAGGCGGCATGATCACATGGACACGCGAGCCATCGGGCAAACGGGCATCCGTCATCGGATTGTTGCGATCGATGGCGCGTCCGACGCGCCGAACGATGCGGTGGGCGGTCCAGTAAACGTGTTCGTCGTCGTCGAACGTGTATTCGGTTTCGATCAATTTGCCTTTGCGCTCGGCGAAGATGATATTAGGTCCATTGACCATAATTTCGGAGCACGAGCGATCGTTGACCAGTGGCTCGATCGCGCCGAAACCAAGCAAGTCATCGAGCAGCGCATTTTTGAGCGCGGCATGGTCGCTCGAATCGAGGCTGATATTGGCGCGGCTGAGGTACGTATCGAGCCGCTCGATCACAACCTTCTGATGTTCTGGGTCGGAACGCGACCAGTCATCGGCTTCATCCGGCGCGGACAGCAGTTTCGGACGCAGCCGACGACGCAGATCGGCAACGCGCTGAGGGGTGCGCTTTTTGCCGTTGCCAACCGTTTCGATGATGGGTTTGGCATCCGCAACGGGCGCGGCGGAGGGTGCAGCAGGCGCCGCGGGCTGTATGGGTTCAGCGGGCGTTCCCTGGTTGATACGTTTGGATAGCATAGACATTCCTCAGACTTCAGGATGCGAAGGATTGATGGTGACTTGACCTTAGTGTATCCGAGTCGGCGGCAAAAACTGCGCCAATTCATCTCAAAGTCATAAAGATTCTCGAAATCGGGCGCAGGGCGACGGCCATTGCGTCCAATTTCGAAGTGGTTAGCGGACGACGGCCTGCCGCGTCCGTCTAATACGGAATCCGGTTGATTACCATAGGATTCACCTCACCCCCCGGCCCCCTCTCCGTACTCACGGAGAGGGGGAGTCGCACGCGCGCTGGTGCGATAGTCTTTACCCGGAACCCGTCTAGTGCCACTGGTCGCGTCTACTCATGGGTCAGCCGCTGACGGGTTGACCGCTTTCGGCTTTGATCGCCAGCGTCAGGCCGTACTCGACACTATCGACCAACGCCCGCCACGAGGCCTCGATGATGTTGGTGCTCGCACCGACGGTTGACCAGCGCGCGTGCGTGTTCTGCGTATCCATCAGGACGCGCGTGCGGGCGGCGCTGCCATTGTTGCCATCGAGGATGCGCACCTTGTAATCGGCCAAGTGGAAAGAGTCCAGGTGCGGATACGCGGGCAAAAGTGCCTTCCGCAGTGCCCGATCGAGCGCGTCAACGGGGCCATTACCCTCAGCGGCAGTATGGATGACTTCGCCGTCGATACGCAGCTTGACCGTCGCCTCGACCGCGATCCCGCGCCCGGCGCGATGTTCGACCACCGCCATAAAGTCGATGATCTCGAACGGTGGCACGTAACCCGGCTGCGCACGCTGGAGCATCAACGCGATTGAGCCTTCGGCACCCTCGAAGGTATAGCCCTCATTTTCGAGCCGCTTGATCTCTTCGAGTACCTGACGCGCGATCTCGCTGTTCACGTCCATATCGAACTCTTCGGCTTTACTGAGCACATTGCCGCGCCCCGATAGATCGGAGACGAGCACGCGCAATTCGTTGCCCACCAGCGCTGGATCGATATGCTGATATGACTCGACCACGCGCCGGATGGCCGCGACGTGCATTCCGCCCTTATGCGCAAATGCGCTGCGTCCGACATACGGCAAATGGTTATCGGGCGGCAAGTTCGTGATTTCGGCGATTGAGCGTGACACGAGGCTCAGTTGGGTGAGCGCACCCGGCGTCAGGCCATCGAAGCCCATTTTGAGCATCAGATCGGGGATAATGCTGCACAGATTTGCGTTGCCGCAGCGTTCGCCATAGCCATTGATCGTGCCCTGCACCATACGCGCGCCGCCGCGCACCCCGGCCAACGTATTCGCCACACCGAGTTCGCTGTCGTTGTGGGTGTGGATGCCGATCGGCACTCCCGGTAAATCTTTAGCGACTTCGGCGACGATCTGCTCAAGTTCCCAGTACATGGTGCCGCCGTTGGTATCGCACAGCGTGATGTTATCTGTGCCGCCTTCTAGCGCCGCCCGCAGGGTCGTCATCGCGTACTCGGAATCGGCTTTGTAGCCGTCGAAAAAGTGTTCGGCGTCGTAAATCACCTCGCGCCCCAGCGACTTCAAATAGGCCAGCGTTTCGCGGATCATGCGCCAGTTTTCTTCGGGTGTGGTACGCAAAACTTCGGTGACGTGTAACAGCCAGCTTTTGCCGACGACCGTTACGGTAGGCGTCCCGGCATTCGCCAGCGCCAGCACGTTCTCATCGTCGTCCGGCGAACCGCCCGCGCGCATGGTCATCCCGAATGCGGTGATCTTCGCGTGCTTGAGCGGCAGATCGCGGACGCGCTCGAAGTAGGTCACGTCTTTCGGGTTCGAGCCGGGAAAGCCGCCCTCGATGTAATCGACGCCCAGATCGTCGAGCAGCGTCGTAATTTTGAGCTTGTCCTCGACCGACAGCGAAATGCCCTCGCGCTGTGTGCCATCGCGCAAGGTGGTATCGTAGACGAGGACGCGATTGGGTAGATGTTGATTTAGATTGACGCTCACGATAGTTGCAACCTCCGGGGGAGTGGCATTTCCAGACGCACCCGCCCCATAGGGAGCGGGGACTGCCCGCTCCTAGCCGATAATGATAATCACGATGGCGCAAATGCCATCGTGCGAAATGCCAGTTTTCAAGTTTCGATCACCCTTCATGTGGACGACTCGCTCAAAGCATCACGAGCCGCTTGCAGCCGTTCGCCACCCGGCAAGGTTATCAGCGTATCCAGCAAGTGACGCTGTTCTCGGATGACACCCGGACTGGATGATAAACGCACAGCCTCTCGATAATCGGTGATGGCGGCGTCAAGATGCGCGGTTTTGGACGGTGGACTCAGCAATGCGAGACCCGCCTGGGCAAAAGCGCGGGTGCAGTAATTGCCGCAATAATCGGGGTTATCGTTGATCACCGAATCGGCGGCGCGGATCGCATCTTCAAACGCCGCGCGTGCTGCCTCCGGCTCAGCGAGTTTTAACAGGATCAGGCCGTGCAGTGACGCCGCGAGATGGTTGTTATGATGCACATCAGCGTCCCGCGCCTGAATGATCGCCGCTTTAGCCCCACGCAGATCGCCACAGTACAAGTGCGCCTTTGCCAGATAAGCGTTGCTAAAACTTTTTACTTCATGCAAATTGGCCTGCTCGGCCAATCTCAACGCAGCTTCCAGATCGGGGATCGCTTCTGCGTAGTGCCCGAGTTGATTACGCACGTTGCCAATGTCGCTTAAGAGCATACTTTCACCCCTCAAATCACCAATCTCTTGCGCGATCAACAAGGCTTTTTGGTTGTATTCGAGTGAGCGCTCATAATCGCCCAAATCGTCATACATCGCGGCAAGATTACCGAGATGCCCACCCTCAGTAAGTCGATCACCTGATTCCCGCGCAAGCGCAACCGCTTGTTCCAAATATTGAATGGCACGTTCGATTTGCCCCAGATAAGAAACGGCCACCCCTAAATTACCGAGCAGACGGCTCTCCCGTTGACGCAGACCCAGTTCGTGCGCGATGGGAATCGCAAGTTGAAAATAATAGATCGCCTGCTCAACGTGTCCAGTGTTCAATTGGGCCGCTCCCAACGTATTCAGCGCCGCACCCTCATCGGAGCGATCGTGGTGCTCGCGGGCGCTGATCAAGGCTTTTTCGCATATCGAGATCGCTTCTGTCATTTGCCCGGTGATCGCATAGACCTGACCCACTTCCAACCACATATGACGCTCTAAACGAGGGCCCTTAACTTTGTTTTCTAAACGGTGGTACATGGTGATCAGGCGCGCATAGTTTCCCCAAACATAGAGATAATCATTGCCCACGTCAGCCATAACCTGCGCCGCCGCATCGTAATCCTCGGCTGCCACCAGATGATCGAACTCCGCCAGTTGGGGCGCGAGATCGTCGATGGATTTCCATTCGTCAGAGGGCTTGCGCTGCGCCTGATAGAATTGGGCGGCGCGAAAATGCAGTGCATGTTGGGTATAACGCGGAAATGAATCGAGCGCCGTGTTGTCAGTGACCGCGCCCGGTGGCAGCCGTCCATAGCAATAATCTCGATCGATCGGATGCAGCGCAAATGCACTCGTGACCTTGTTGTAGTTGACGAAATACGCGCGCACGAGCCGATTGAAGGTGGTGCGAAGGTGGGATGTATCGACGAAGGGCGCAAGCAAATAATCGATTGCGGCTTGTTTGACGGGCAGATTGAAGACGGCCAACCCTTCCATCACACACAATGCGGTTGCACTAAGTCGATCGATCGCACTTTTGACGATGATCGGCGTGATCTCGCTGTCGAGGAGCGACACATCGCGTGACTCATTGAGCAGTTCATCCAAGTCGATCAAGCTGTCTTCCAAAAGCAAGCCAACCACCGCCTCCAATGCACGGGGGAAGCCGCGCGTCTTTTCGGCGATGCGGATCAGCTTGGCATCGGCGGCATCGCGCAAACCCGCCAATCCGTCGGGATCACTGCCGCGCAGTAAGGCCATCGCATCATCCGTCGCCAGCCCCTGATCAAGCGGTACGAGCCGTTCCTGTGAGCGCAGTTCGCGCGGCACCGTCAGCGGTTCGCGGCTGGTGATCAGGATACTGAGCGCGCCGCCGCCACCGAGTACACCCGTGATGAACGCCTTCAAGTCGGTATCGATCAACTCGCCATCTTCCGGGTCTTGCAGCGTTTCGAGGTTATCCAGCAGCAATAAATAGCGCCCCTCTTTCAGCGCATCCAGCAGTGTCACCGTTTTTTGAGCGGCGGTCAATTCCGAATCGGCACGCGCCGCTTCGATTGCCGCTGCCGATGTACCACCTAACAGTTTGCCAAAATCCGCCAGCACGCGATCGAAGCTGATCCCGGTGGTAATCGCGCTGAGGGCGACCATGCCGTCCGGGGCGAGCGGGTTGGCCGCATCACCGAGATCGGCGAGAACCTTGCAAGCCAGCGCCGTCTTGCCAACGCCGCCCCGCCCATAGATGCTGATCACGTGCGCCCGCTGCGTGATCAACTGCATCACGTCGGCCAATTCTTTGAGCCGTCCTTTGAACCGATCGCGGGTATCGAGCGGCAGGGGATTGATCAGGCGGGTGGCGACGTGAATTCCGCCCGCCTTAGAATCGGCTTCGAGCGCAGCCAGCGCACGTTTTGCTTGCTCGGCAGCTTGCGCTGGGCTGATCTCAACCAGGGTCGGGATCGTGTTTTCGATCGCACGTTGGGCGCGATCAGGCGTGCGATCACTTGCCAATGTGGTGGCCTGCTGGGAAAACGCTGCCACGATGGCAGCGGGTGCATCGGCACGCCCCCAACTCGGTGTATCCTGAAGCACCGCACGGAAGGCCGCCGCCAGCGCCGTCGCCGACTCGAACCGATTATCCTGATGTTTCGCCAGCGCTTTTTGCACGATCCAATCGACGCGTGAGGGCGTATCCGGGCGCAGACGGCTGACCGAAGGGGGTGGCTGATAGATGTGCAGGTGCAGCAAAGCGAGCGCCGAATCAGCATGAAAGGCCATTTGCCCGGTAAGCATCTCGAACAAAATCGCACCGAGCGCATAAACATCACTACGACTATCGACGGTCTCGCCGCGCCACTGTTCGGGCGGCATGTAGGGTGGCGTCCCGACGACCATGCCCGCCTGGGTGAGCGTACTAGTTTCGTGCAGCGCTTTGGCGATCCCAAAGTCAGTGATCACCGCCTCACCGCGCGCATTGAGCATGATATTGTGCGGCTTCAAGTCACGATGAACAACGCCCTGACCGTGCGCATAGGTCAAGGCCGTCGCGATCTGCGTCAGCAGTCCCGCGATGCGTTCGGGGGCGAGCGGTGCGGAATCGCGGATCAATCCGAACAGATCGCCGCCGTTCAGCAGTTCCATCGCCAGATAGATCGTCTCATTGTGTTCACCATAGTCGAACACCTTGACGATATTGGGATGGTTGAGCGCACTGACCAGCTTCGACTCACGCTCGAAACGGCGGGCGAATTCCTCGCGGCCTGTTTCGACTGCGAGCACTTTGAGCGCGACTTCGCGGTCAATGGCAGACTGCCGAGCACGGTAGACCGTCGCCATACCACCCTGTCCCAACAGTTCGAGGATGGTGTATCCGCCAACTCGATCGCCCGCCTTCAATTGGATCATGGTTTGTGCCTCAGCAACTACCTAACGCGATTGATGCAGTCGTTCGCTGCGCGGAAGCACGAGGCTTGATGAATCGACGTGCGAGAACAAGTGACTCTTGATCTCAGTACCATCTTCGATCGCATCATCCATCAAGGGTTCCAGGCTAATCAGCCCAACGAACTCCCAGAACACGGATTGGCCGTCTCCGTTTTTGTAGGATGTTTCTTCGTTGCGCCCCAACGCCATCGCCTTCTCGAAAGCCTCTGTATCATTCGTCGCCCGCAAAACACGAATTTGCTCATCACAGGTGTATGCTTCGTGTGGCTGATCATCTTCGACACGAATACGCACCAAAAGCGTCGCCACGTACCACCGAATATTCATGTTGATACACGAATTCTACAACCAAAGTTAGGCGAGGATGGCCTATTGACGCCGAAGTATAAACGGGCCGCGTGTCGTTCTGCATGGTGCGGCTTCCCCCTCTCCGTGATTACGGAGAGGGGGATTGAAGGGGTGAGGTGAATCAGTTTCATTAGAGACACTCCACTATAACTTCGGTTGTAGAACTAGGGCGTGTCTGCAAACCCCTCTATCCCCCGGCCCCTTTCCCCCACGCAGGCGGGGGGAAAGGGGAGTCAAGCCC
>JBBRMW010000138.1:0-15608 GCA_038230635.1 Aggregatilineales bacterium
CCTTTGAAACTGTCAGGTGCTCGTTGGAGCCAGGATGGCGCTCGTAAACTCGCTAAAGCCCGGGCTGCCTTCTTATGCGATAAGGTTAACTTTGCGCCTTTCGCCCTGCCACATGTTGCCTGACAACCTTTGCCTGCACCCATTTTCATCCACAACTTGTAAATGTAATTGGTTGATAATCATAGAAATTGGGGTCGATTGGCTGCACCCTTATTTTGTTACCTTTTGCATCAGCGATGATCAACTTATCAACGCCCATATTGGAAGGACTAGATATCGAGAATACAAACATCGTACCATCGGGTGCCCAGGCGACTTCACCAATACGCCCGGCATGATACGTAATTGTGCGCTGATTATCCAACTGGATGATATCGAGCGCTTCTTGTGCAAAATTTACGACTGGCCCGCGTAAAATCAAGAACGTTCTTCCATCCGGCGAAGGATAAACCGTATTTGTTGGAAACGCGTTCCACTCATATTCGGCAATCACACCCATCGTTAGCCCGTAGACTAAAATATGGTTCTCTCCCGTCTTCAGATTGGCAATTTCAATACCCGATCCACCCTGAAAATACCAATCTGGGCGTGTGATAATGTAAGCGATCCAATCACCGCCCTGAAGCAAATGAAACGAGGATATAGCCGTGAAAGTCTCCTCGAATTGATGAAGCCCCGTACCGTCGGCGTTTGCCCAGACTAGACGCGACGTATGATCTGCCGCTGCATCTCCCGACAATATTGCAGCTATGACGATCGATCCACCAGAAATAAAGTTGGGGCCGCTTAAAAAACGATCTTCGCCTGAAAATAAGGTCGATACGCTGCCATCAGCAACTTTCATCATATCGATCGCTTTTTTGCCATCGCGCACTGCCCGAAATGCAACAAAGCGCTTATCTGGCGAAAGGTCTACGAAGGTAAGGATGTTACCATTCGGTTCAATATCGCCACGATTGAGTGCTTCGTAAATGCCACTATCAGGATGTAATCCCATCAACGCATACCCGGTAATGTTCTGCGTAAGGTAAATCCATAGGCGGCCATTTCCCGACCATAAGGCGAAAGGACGAGGATATGACTCGTTTTCGCCGACTTGCGCAGAAGTACCCGTCGTCGGATAAAATATTCGATTCTGGAGATTCAAAACATACCATTGGTAAACAATCGAAAGCGCACTTGGGTCATTTGGCCTGTCAAAAGCGAGATATTCATCGGTTGGAGACCAACTATGGATTATATAATTTGCTGGTATATCAAATTTCTGCTGGACTGGATTGTCGGGTGTAGCAAGGATCAACTGCTTATCAATATAAGCAAAACGATGTCCTGAGTTTGACCAGTGAACGTCAGGTAGAAGTGACGAAACCGCGAGACGCAAATCGGGGATCGATAGGATGTAAACCCCTTTGTTATCAATCACAATAGCGACGTACTGGCTATCTGACGACCAAGCCTTGAATTGAATAGAGGCGGTTTTGCTATCCGGCAAATCCTCGAAATAACGGCTCAGGATCTCTTGCTCAGCGCCGACTTTTGATAACGTGACCGAGGGTCGATTCGTAATGGTTGCGTCTTGAACAGTGAGTATATATTTGCCATCAGGTGATACGAGCTTTGGAGTATTATCTGGCATTGGTGTGGGAGTCAGGTGCCTTCGCGTAGTCTTTCCACTCGCAATGTCGAGCAGCGTATCGCCATAAGCGACGCAACCGTAGCGATTTATGTTTGTCACTCGCGCGCTGATTTGGCTGCCGCTGATTCCTGCGACCAAGCCAAATATGAGTACGCCGATCAAGCATTGTAATAGTGATAGATTGAAATGCACCCTGCGAAACACCTTGTCCAAAATTTCTCCATTGCTAAACTGCGGACAGAGTGTACTTCGCAAAAACTACCGATAACGGATCGCGTCATCTTAGCGCCCGAAAATGCGAGTGGGGCACCCGCGCGTCTCACTGACCCGTGATCGTGATCGGGACGATGCCGCTGGTCGTGAGCGTGTTGCCATCCAGTCCGACGACCGTCACGCGCAGTTGATACGCGCCCGGTTGCATGCCCGTCGTGCTGAAATGTTCGATCAGACCGCCGAGCACATTCCTGAATAAGCAACAAGCGGGACAACTCACAGAGGACGAACGGACTGAACTGATGGCACCGATGCAGGTTTACCAGCAAGGCTTGTTACGAAAGGCTCAAGCGCTCAGCGAAGCGGTGCGGCGCGGTCTGCGAGAGCCATTGGAAGCGTGAGCGTTTCTGTAGCTTCTACCCGCAGTCTGTGAACAAGACAGGTGTGGATTCATATCCGCCGATTGGCAGCCATATATGGGTAATCTCATGACCTAGCGCATCAGCGATGATTACTTTATTGAAGTCCGGGTTATACTCGCCAACAAAAGCGAACATCGAGCCATCCGCCGACCAATCAACATTGCCTACAAAATGTGTATGGTAGGTGACACTGCGTGGATCATCAAGGTGAACCACATCGAGAGAGAGATCGCTAATATTCCCTGTCTGACCATATTTCACCAAAAACGTTTTGCCATCTGGTGATCGGTATACGTCCCCCAAACCATTTTGATCCCACTCATACATTCCGATCGTTCTTTCAGTAAAGCCGCTGATCAGCAGATGATTTTCAGCCGTTTGCAGATTAGCGACTTCGATACCTGATCCACCGCCGTAATTCCAATCGGGGCGCGTGACCACGTATGCGATCCAATTCCCACTATCAAGCCAACGAAAGGATGATACCGCCGTAAATGTTTCCTCGAATTCATTTACGCCGGTGCCGTCTGCATTTGCCCAAACCAAGTGGGCGCGATAATTTGCATCTTTATCATTCCCCGAAGACATGGCCGCCACCACGACCGATCCGCCGGGTGCGAAGGCGGGGCCGCTGAGAAAACGATCTTCGCCGGAAAATAAAGTCGAGAGGCTGCCATCAGCAGTTTTAACGATGTCCAGCGCTTTTTTGCCGTTTCGCACCACCCGGAGTGCGATATATCGCCTATCTGATGAGATTTCCACCGTGTTCAAGACATCGTTGTTGCGTTCAATCTCGCCACGACTGAGCGCCTCGTAAATGCCGCTGTCAGGATGTAGAGCCATCAACGTATACCCCGCCTTATTTTCGGTTAAGTAAATCCACAGGCGGCCATCACCTGACCAGAGTTCGACCGTATTGGGGTAGATAGTATCTTCGCCATAATGCGTATAGCTGCTTGTCGCCGAATAAAATATTTGGCGCTGGATGTTCAATATTTGCCATTGGTAAACAAAGTTTATGGCGTCGATCCTGCCATTTGGACCCCAAAAAGCGAGATATTCATCGGTTGGAGACCAACTATCGACTCGATAATCCGCAGGGATATCAAACCGCTGTTCGGCGGGATTGTCGGGCGTGGCAATGATCAACTGCTTATCGATATATGCAAAACGATGCCCCGAATTTGACCAGCGTATATCCGATGTAGCCGAAGAAAATGCGAGGCGCAAATCGGGGATCGATAAGATGCGAACCCCTTGATGCGCATACCCAACCGCGACATATTGGCTATCTGCCGACCAAGCCGTAATTTGATCGGCAACCGTTTTGCTGCCGGGCAAATCCGCGACATAATGGCTGAGTGTTGCATTTTCAATACCAACCTTTGATAGTGCGATCGAGGGTGGGTTTATGTTCGTTGCCTCCTGAATGGCAAGCACATATTTGCCATCGGGTGATATGAACTTCCGCGAATTATCTGCCACGAGCGTTGGGATTGGGCGCTTATATATGCTTTTCCCGCTCGCAATATCGACCATGTTATTGTCGTAAACGACGCAGCCATAGTGATTCGTATTCACCGTTCGCATTACGAGGCCGCTCCCGCCGATCGCCAGCGTCAGTACGAAAATCAGAACCCCGATCCAGCGTAGAAAAGGCGAGAGCTTGGAACGTGGCCTGCGAATCAATCTGCTCACTGACCCGTGATCGTGATCGGGACGATGCCGCTGGTGGTGAGCGTGTTGCCATCCAGTCCGACGACTGTCACGCGCAGTTGATACGCGCCCGGTTGCAAACCCGTCGCGCCGAAGTGTTCGATCTGACCGTTGATCACCGCATTGTTGTGCGTCGTGCCGACGGTCGTCCAATTGGGGAACTGCACACCCTGAATTTCGAGTTTGTAATACACTGCTTGCTGCGGTGTAAACGTCACGATTCCGCCCACCTGGACGTCGCCTGAGACGGTTTGGCCGGGCGTCGGCTGGGTGATGCGCACGGTCACGCCGCTGTTCGGGTTGCTGGCGAGCATATCGGCGGTGCAGGCGACCGATGGTGTGATCGGGACGCCGTTGTTCTGGGCGTAGATACGCGCGTAAGTGTCTTCATCGGCAAAGGGCGGCGCTTTGATGAACAGCAGCGTTTGCGCCGTCGGAATCTGGTTGCGGACTTCGTTTGGCACAGCGCAGTAGGTTGGCGGCGGCGCGGCCCGGCCACTTGGATTCGGCACGAGCACAGCGCCTGTTCCGTTGCCGAGCGGCTGTACCAACATCTGCACAATGTCTGGTTCGATGCTGACCATGCGGGGGCCATTGGCGGGGGCGGCGGTCGGCGCGATATTGACGCCCGGCGCGGGGATCAGCTTACCGTTGGCGTCTGGCACGCGCGGCGCACTGTCGAAGAACCATTCGGCGCGACCGGGTGAACAGGCACTCGCCGGATCGCGGAGCGCGGCCAAGTTGCAGATTTGCCGCCGCACGAGTCCGGCTGGCTGAGCTTGCGCATCCGGCAGCAGATTACCGCTGCGCTTGAGCGTGTTGAGCAGGTTCGGATCGGCGTAGATGCCTGTGATCACGTCGTGCCAGATGGGTGCTGCGCCCGTCAAACCCGACGAGTTGATCATCGACTTATCGTCGCTGTTGCCAACCCAGACGCCGACGGCCACGTTGCGCGTGAAACCAACCGTCCAGTTATCCTTGTAATCGTTGGTCGTGCCCGTCTTGACCGAAGTTGGCAGCTTGGGCGTATACAGCGGCGAATTGCCGCCCATCGCGGGGCTGCGCGCGACGTTATCGCCCAGAATGTCCGCGATCACGAAGGCGATGCGTGGATCGAGCACTGGGCGCGGATTGGCGGTGGCGCTGATGGTCGCCTTGGTGACTTGACCTTTGGGACAACCCGTTTCGTATTCGTATAAGATCGTGCCGTCGCCGTTGAGCACGCACAGGATCGAAGTGGCGGGGACGAACGAGCCGCCGTTGGCGATCACCGAATAGGCCTGCGTCAGTTCGAGCGGGGTCAGTTCGCCGCCGCCCAAAGTGAGCGCCAAGCCGTATTTCGAGGCGTCCGTGCCGAGGCTGCGCACGCCGAAGCGTTGCGCAATATTGAGCAGTGCATCGACACCGATCGCGCGCAAGGTCTCGACCGCTGGAACGTTATACGAATTGGCGAGCGCATCCCGCACCCGCACCGGCCCATGAAAGCGGTGATCGTAGTTCGTCGGCGCGTATTCCGAAGTGCCCGGCGATTGAATATGCGTTTCCACATCCCACAAGATCGACGCTGCCGAAAAGCCTTTTTCGAGCGCCGCCGAATAGGTCAGCGGCTTCATGGCGCTGCCCGGTTGGCGCGGTGAGGTCACGATGTTCACCTTGCCCTGGATCGTCGCGTCGTTGTAATTGACGCTGCCCATCATCGCCAGGATTTCGCCCGTGCCCGGTTGCAAGATGATCACGGCAGCATTGTGCGCGTTGTGCTGCGCGGAGATCGCGGCGATCTGCGCTTGGGCGGTCTTTTCAGCCAACGCCTGATAGTTGCCGTCGAGCGTGGTATACACGGTCAGGCCGCCGTTGAACAGCGTGACGGGCGGCAGATTGAGCGCCGTCACCAGATTTTTGAGTTCTTGCTCGGCATACAGCGTGAAATGCGGATGCGTCAGGTTGACGCTTGGATCGGCATAGGTGAGCGGCTGCGCGATGGCGGCATCGGCTTGCGCTTTTGTGATCCGCCCGTGCTGCACCATCAGATCGAGCACGGTGCGACGGCGCGCGAGCACTTCATCCTGCACCCTCGGATCGGGGTTGAGCGGATCGAGTTCGGCGGGCGCTTGCGGCAATCCAGCCAGCAGCGACGCCTCCGCAAGATTCAGTTCGGAGGCGTGTTTGCCGAAATACGTTTCTGCCGCGGCCTCGATCCCATACGCCAGATTGCCATAGTAAATCTGGTTCAGATACAGTTCGAGGATCGTGTCTTTGCTCATTTGCCGCGTCAGGATCAGCGACATGACGATTTCTTCGCCTTTGCGTTGTATCGAGCGCTCATTGCGATATTCGTAGCTGAACGCGATCGTGCGCACCAACTGCTGCGTGATCGTGCTGCCGCCGCTGGAACGTGTACTTTTGCTGACATATTCCAGCACGGCGCGCCCGACACCCTGAATGTCGATGCCAATGTTCTGATAAAAGCTGTTGTCTTCGGTGGCGATCGTCGCATCGATCACGGCTTTCGGGATGTTCGCCAATTTAACGTTGGTGCGCCGCCCCTGATCGAACAACTCGTGCAGCGGATTACCGTTCCGATCGACGACGTGCGTGGTTTGGAAAGTCGTCTGCGCGAGCTGTTTTTGCGCCTCGGCCAAGCGTGTGCTCAATGTGTTGCTCAGCGTAATCCAGATCAATCCGGCGCTGACAGTACAGCCGCAGGTCGATATTCCAAACAAGACGAGCAGCGCGATCAGACATCCCATGCAGCCGCGCGGGAGCTTCCGAACGCGACGGCGGATAGCTTTGACCGGGGCTTGCGCAGGCACGACAAATGGAGATCGGTAGACAGACTGGCCGCCGGGAGCGGGTGACGGCGTGGGCGGCACATTCGGATTGACGGCATTCGGGACAGTTGACCCGGCGGGTGGTGGCGGCAAATTTTGTAGCGGTGGCTGGACGGGCTGATGGGGCGCGGTATTCGCCAGACCATCCTCGAAATTGTCGTCGTATTGGGACATGCGGCACTTCCGTGATCGATGATTGCGTATAATAGGTATTGTAACACCGTGCGCCTGAATGCTGCCCCACGACTGCGCAACGTCCGACAAACGCGCGATCATGAGCGATCGTCAGGCGCGCGTAGGGAAGTATAATCCTCGCCGCACGAGCGTTCTATGCTTCGTCATTTTCTTCCGGCGAAATTATCTGAAAGAACCAACGATGCCCACCGTGAACCTGGAACGCCTCGATCAAACTTTCGCGCGCCTGAGCACCTATTCTCGCCGCAAGGCCGCATTTGATTCGCGTTTCCGCGATTTAATCGTGAACGAGACCGACGATGATCATCTGTTCCGTATCAATGCCCACCAATTGGCCGCCAAATGGTCTGTGCCCACCGATCATGTGATCGTGTGGCTGCTGTATGCCAGCCGCGTCGGCCTGTTCGATCTCAATTGGGAGAGCCATTGCGCGCACTGTACGGGTCTCACAGAACTCGATGCAAGCGCCGGGAAACTCAGCCACTCCGTAACATGTTCGATGTGCCAGGCCCCGTCGGATGTCAATGCCGATGAAAACATCCAGATCACATTCACGATCAGCCCCTCGATTCGTCAACTCGCACCGAGTCTGAAGGGTTTCGTGCCAGACTATGTTGAATTGCGCGGGATTTACGTAGTAAGCGGACCGCTCAAGCTGACGCTCGATACGCCAGGGCAGTTTTTCCTGGTCGATAGTCAACATGATGCTCCGGGCGTGATGGCGCGTTTCGATGTCGAGCCAGCCAACCCGCCGCGTGCCGAGGTCGCTGTCACCTTCCACCCAGAAATCGCCGATCCGCGCCAGGTCTTGCTCGCTCCCGGCGATGTGACCTTTCATATCACGGGCACACCCAAAGTGGCGCTGGTATATCGAGACCCAAAAGCGTCGCGCGTCCGCGCCCGCATCGTCACGGCGCTGGATGTGATGCTGCTGCCTGACTTTAAGGAAATCTTCTCGAATGATACACTCTCGCAGCGCGAAAGCCTGAGCATCCGCAGCTTGACGATCATGTTCACCGACATTACGGGCAGCACCACGCTCTATAATCGCCTCGGTGATGCGCGCGCCTATAACTTGGTGCGCGACCATTTCGAGGTGTTATTCAACGACATCGAGGCGCATCATGGCGTCGTGATCAAAACGATCGGCGATGCGGTCATGGCCGCCTTTCACAACCCCGAATCAGCGCTAGAGGCGGCGCTCTACATGCAGAACAGCATCCGCGCCTTCAACGAAAAGCGCGATCCCGAAGGCGGCATTGTCCTGGTCAAAATCGGTTTGCACACGGGCAGCGCGATCGCCGTCAACCTGAACAACGCGCTCGATTATTTCGGCAACATGGTCAACTTGGCCGCGCGCATCCAAAGCAAAAGCCGCAGCGAAGAAGTCCTGATGTCCGAGGAGACTCACCGCGATCCGAGCGTGGCACACACGTTGGCTGCCGATCCGTCGCTCGTCGTCAGCGAGAGCCTGTTCGATCTGCATGGCATCGGCGAAACGCGGCTGGTCAGCGTGATGGCAAAGCTGTAGGGACGAGGCACGCTTCGTCCGCTTTCTAATACGGGATCCGGTTGAATACTATAGGATTTACCTCACCCCCCAGCCCCCTCTCCGTCCTCACGAAGAGGGAGAGTCGCACGCGCGCTGATGCGATAGTCTTTACCCGGAACCCGTATAATTCTCATTTAGTTAATAATGGAGGCACAAAATCATGCGAATTGGCTGGGGGCTGCCGACGATCGGCGTGATGGGCACACGCGACAATATCATGACTATCGCACGCGAAGCCGAGCGTTTGGGCTATGATTCGCTGTGGTCAGCGGAGCGACTGCTGTACCCGATCAACCCCAAACAAAATGCCCCGGCGTGGCCTATCACCTACAAACAGTCATTGGGCACACTCGACGTCTTGATGTTTGTGGCGGCGCTGACCGAGAAGATTCGACTCGGTACCAGTACCTTGAATATCGCGTTTTATCATCCTGCTCGCCTTGCGAAAGCGATCACGACACTTGACGTCCTCTCGAATGGACGCGCGGTTATCTGCGCCGGGTTGGGCTGGTCAGAGGATGAATACGATGCCAGCGGAGTCCCTTTCTCGCAGCGGAGCGGGCGGTTAACAGAAGTCCTTGAAGCGCTCAATGTGTTGTGGGGCGAGAATCCTGTCGAATTTCATGGTAGATACTATGATGTACCCGCCACACTTTTCAACCCGAAGCCCGTTCAAAAGCCGCGTCCCCCGATTCTCCTGGCCGGAACGACACCCGCCGCGTTCGCACGCGCCGCCCGCTTGACGGATGGCTTCAATCCACTGGTGGGACCAAACGCTGCTGACGCGGAGAATCTGATGGCAATGCTGCGGCAAGTTTGGTATGAAGCAGGCCGCGAGCCTGCCGCGCCAGAAATCATTGTCCGCGTGAATCATGGCCGAATCACGGATCAGCCGTTGGACGACGATCGTATGTTTCTCGTTGGCTCACTTGATCAGGTATACGAGGATGTTGCCAAACTGGCCGCCTGGGGAGCCACCGAAGTTTTCTTTTCCGTGCGTGCAGGCAACGAAAATCCCGATGAAGACATTCGCTTCAACCTGGAACAAATGACGAAGCTCCGTGCGGTCATATAATCCGTCCTTATTTCGATGAGACTCACAAAACGATTTTGACAACTTCGCTTCTCCTCGCTTATATCGTCATTGCGGCCAGCGCCATGTTGGTGGGTGTCTCGAAAGGCGGTTTGGGCGGCGCACTCGGCGCATTGGTGACGCCGATGCTGGCGCTCGTGCTGCCCGCGCCCGTCGCCATTGGCCTGACGCTGCCCATGTTCATGATCGGCGATATTTTTGCCGTCGGCATTCGCTGGGGTACTTGGGATCGCAAGTTAATCTGGGCGGTGCTGCCGGGTACACTCGCCGGAGTAATCTTGGGCAGCCTCGTATTGGGGCGTCTGTCGGCCACGACGCTTGGTCATGCGCTCGGATTCGCCGCAATCCTGTATAGCGTTTATCGCATCTGGGAACGTGGACGCCAGCGCCCCGAAACGGTTGTAAACATCGTGCAGCCCTGGCAATCGGCGGCGTTCGGCGCGGGTACGGGCTTCGCTTCGACGGTGGCGAACGTGGGCGGCCCCGTTTTTACCGTGTATCTGCTAATGCTGCGCCTGACGCCCGATGTGTTCGTCGGTACCTCGGCACTGTATTTTGCGCTGCTCAATCTGATGAAACTGCCCAGTTACGCCGCCGCGAACATTCTACAACCAGAAACGCTGGTGCTCATTGCATGGGCGATACCGATCATCCCGTTCGGCGTGTGGTCCGGCAAAATCCTTGATCGATACCTCGATATGAAAACATTCGAGTTGCTGATCCTGATTTTCCTGATCCTGACGGGCATCCTTTTGATGCTGCGTTAACTTCGGGGGGACGGACGAGGCAGGCCTCGTCCCTACAAAGAACCCGCTTGGTGTAGGGACGAGGCCTGCCTCGTCCGTCCGCTTCGTCCGTCCCCCTCGTCCGTCCCTCACATCCGCCCTGCCCGATTATCCGCCGTCGTACACCGCTAACGTCGCGTCGATCATCTGCTGCACGCTGAAAGTGGTTTCGAGCCGCGTTCGCCCGGCCTCGCCCAATTCATGCGCGCGAGCCGGATAGCCGAACAGATCGAGCATCGCTTGCACCATCGCCTGATTATCACCCGGCGGCGTCAGATAGCCCGTCTCACCATCGACCACGATCTCCGCAGCCACGCCGATCTGTGTGGCGACGATCGGGATGCGCGCCGCCATCGCCTCCAATAAAGCCGATCCGTCGCCCTCGCCGCGCGCGGGCACAATTAGCGCATCGAAGGCGGCCATGAGCATTTGGGTATCTTCGCGCGCGGGTAAAAAGTGGACACGATGGGCGATCCCATACGAGGTCGCTTCGGCTTGCAAGGCCGCCCGCTGCACGCCATCGCCCACGATCACATAGTGGGCGGCGGGCACTTCGCGCGAGACCTGCCAGAAAGCCCGCAGGCCATCACTGATGCCTGTTGGTTCGCTCAAACGACAGACCGTTCCGGCGATCGGCGCTTGCGGTGGCAATCCCAATTCGTGGCGCACCATCGCCCGCGCGCCGTCACCGATCTGAATCTCGCGCGCATCCAGGCCATCATAAATCGTGATCACGCGATCCGGCGGCGCGCCTTCCACCTTGATCTGAAACTGCCGAATCGCCTCGCTGACCGCGATTCCGCGCGTGACACGTCGCCACAACCAGCGCTGCGACAGGCGAATCGGGAGTCGCCGCATCGGCTCGGCATGATGGCCCGTCGTGAAGATATGCGCGATGCCCGCCCGTCGCGCCGCCGCAATGCCATGCACATCGGCGTGAATCAGGTGGGTATGAACGGCATCGAAGTTCCCGCGCAGAACCGTGAGGAGTTGCCGAAACAAGCCCGGATCGACGTCGCCCCGAATCGGTCGCTGGCTGGTCGGTACGCCGAGCGCGATCATCTGTGCCGCAAAATTATCGGTCGTTGAAGTTGATTCAGTCAAAATCAACAGCGACACAGCCAGGCCGCGCGCTTTGAGGCCGAGCAGCAGTATGCGTAGATGATTCTCGATACCTGCCCCATCGGTCAGTTTGGCGATGTGCAGGATGCTGTGAATCCCCTCCTGTGAACTATGAGTAGGCATGTGCTCTGAACCAATCCAATGTCAGCGCCAACCCAGTGTCGAAATCGACGGGCGGCTCATAACCGAGCAGTTTGCACGCCTTGTCGATGTTGGCGCGCGAATGCCGAATATCGCCCGCGCGTGCCGGGACAAAGTTCGGATCGACCGTTTTGCCCAACATCCGGTTGAGCGACTCGACCAGGTTGAGCAAGGTCGTTCGCTCACCGCACGCCAAGTTGATAATCTGTCCGGCGACACCTTCGGCCTGACAAGCCAGCAAGTTGCCATGCACCACATTGTCAACGTAGGTGAAATCGCGCGACTGGCCGCCGTCGCCGTAAATCGTCGGACGTTGATCGGCGATCATGCGCGTGATAAACTGCGGAATCACCGCCGAATATTGCGAGGTTGGGTCTTGGCGCGGCCCAAATACGTTGAAATAGCGCAGCACAACCGTTTGCAGCCCATAGGTATGGTGAAACGCCTGACAATAATGCTCACCCGCGAGTTTGGCCGCCGCATAGGGCGAGAGCGGCTGCGGGATCATCTCTTCGCTTTTATATTCGCCCGGCACATCACCATAAGCCGAGGACGAACCGGCATAGACCACCCGCTTGACGCCCGCCTCATGTGCCGCCAACAGCACCTTGAGCGTGCCCGTCGCCGCCATATCGTGCGTCTCCAGCGGATCGCGGATCGACCGTGGCACGGAGGGCAGTGCCGCCTCGTGCAGCACG
Source organism: Aggregatilineales bacterium (assembly GCA_038230635.1). Taxonomy (GTDB): domain Bacteria; phylum Chloroflexota; class Anaerolineae; order Aggregatilineales; family UBA2796; genus JBBRMW01. The sequence continues at coordinate 12,402 of JBBRMW010000138.1, forward strand.
TAATCGACGCCACGCATGGCTTTCGCCAACGCCGCACTATCCGTGATGCTGATCTCGAACAATTCGATTGCGCCGTGCAGGTGCTCGATATTCTCGCGCTTGCCCGTCGTGAAGTTATCCACAACGCGCACCGTATCGCCGCGTGCCAGCAGCGCATCGGCCAAATGCGAGCCAACAAAGCCCGCGCCACCTGTTACCAGATAAACTGCCATCGTGTTTACGCCTCGTGTCGTGTGTGTATGGTCATTGAATGTTCGATCTTTTGCCCGTGTATGCGAGTCACTTCCAAAACGACGAACGCGCCGAAGCCGATCAGACCCGCGCCGCTGCCAATGATTGCTGCGATCGGCGTGGACGTGCCGCTTATCGCCAGTGCTGCCAGCCCTAACAGAAAGCTGACACCATACAGGCTGAGCATCGCCCCGCGCTGCGACAAACCCATCGACACGAGGCGATGCGACGTGTGATCGGTGCTCCCGTGCACGAGTGATCTGTGTTCGCGCAGTCGCGTCGCCATGACGAGGCCGGTATCGAAAAGCGGCAGGCCGAGCACCAACACCGGGATCATCCAGGTGACAGTGAGCGAATCGGCGTAGAAGTGCAGTTTGATCCCAATCACCGCCAGGACGAAGCCTAGCACCAGCGATCCCATATCGCCCATGAACGTGCTGGCCGGGTTGATATTGTAGATCAAAAAGCCGATCGCCGATCCACAGATTGCCGACGACAATGCGGATACCAACTCTTGCCCTTGTGAGAATGCCAGCCAGAAGAAAAAGGCCGCCGCAATCGCACTGATACCCGCCGCCAGCCCATCCATGTTATCCAAAAAGTTGATCGCGTTGATGATCCCGACAATCCAGATCAACGTAAGCAGGCTATCGAAAATGGGGATGCGGATGATCTCGATGTGGATGCCGGACGCGATCACCACGCCCGCCGCCAAAAACTGCGCGGCGAACTTTGCCCAGGGCGAAAGTGCGCGCCGATCATCGACCAAACCGACGCACGCCAGCCACGTCGCCCCCGTCAGAATCGCCCCCAATTCAAGAATGTGATACGGCCAATTTGGGAAAAGCAGCAAGGCGATCACGAATGCGCCATAGATTGCCAAGCCGCCCAGCAGGGGTGTCGGCACGCTGTGGATTTTGCGGGCACCAGGTTGATCGAGCAAGCCAATGCGCCGCGCAATCGTGCGTGTGAGCGGCGTTAATCCCAGCGAAACGGCGAAGCCTACCAGCATCACTGGCAGCATTTCCGTGAATACCATCCGCGCTCGCCCTCGACTCTGACCATAACCTGAGTATAACGCGGCAGCCACATTGTTCAATCGGCGGGGGTAAACGAAATGATCACAAATCCTCAGATTCCGCGTCGTGCCCGACGGGGCAGCAGCCATAGCAAAAGCACAGCCAAAATGAGCGGCAGCAGCGCGACGAAAAGGCCACGCTGAAAACCAATAGCGGCCTCGTTCCAGAGGCGCTGAGTCGTTTCGTCGTCGCGTGGGGAAAGAATATTGAGGAAAATATAGTTGACAATTGGACCTACCGCCGCCAACAAAGCCACCAGCCACCCGATTCCACCGCCGAGCGTGATCACCGTCGCCGCGAGCGAGGCGTCCGATTCGCCGCGCACACGCATCCCAACTCCGACGCCCAGCACCATCGCCAATCCGATCCAGTCGGCGAAACCCACCCAGAAGAGAAACTCAAGGCCGACTTCCCAGCTTGCGGCTGCGCTGACTTGTAGATGTGTCAGCACTGTCCACACGGTGAGGGCGATGTTGGCACTGATACACCCCGCCAAAAATGCCAGCGAGCGCCGCACACTGCGTAACGCGCTCAATAGATACGCACTCACGATCTGCCGATCGGTGAGATTGGTCAGACACAGGAGCAGAAACCAGTCACGGGCACGGTCGTGGGCGATCCGCCTTGCGCCGATCCCGGCGATGCGCAGCACGACTTGCAAATACAAAATCGGCGTAAAAACCGTGAGAATCTCGCGGATAAACCGAATCGTCGGCCAGATGGAGGCGCGATAGTCGATCGGAAGCACCCATAAGGAAACGGCGATCAGCCCCAATACAAAGTAAATCAGCCAGTGGCTCGGCAAGATCGCGCCGCCGCTTTTCCGCGCGAGGTGGCTGATTAATGGGTTAGTGGTCATCATGAGCAGCCTGCCTTTTGTGCCATCCGATCGAGTTCCCGATTGCTGAAACCGTGCCAGCCTTCGATCACTTTACCGCCGCCCTGTGAAACAAAACCATCTCGTGCTTGCAAGAGATAAACGCTGCCTTCGGCGATGATGGGTTGCGTATTCAGGCGACAGGGCAAGTTCGCGCTATATTGCAACCCCCAACGCGCATATTCTAGGACGATGAACAGCCGATTATCGGCGAAATGGTTGACGATCGTGCGCTCTGGCGCGCCGTACAGCCGCACGAAATCGCCAAGCTGCACCGTGATCGGCACGAAGATCACCTTGACTCGATCTTGTGTGTCGGCTTCGATGTCGATGGTCAGGGTGCTGGCATCGGCGGGCACAGCATTCAACATCCGATCGGGCGCTTTCCAGTTTACCTTGAATGAGATTCCGGCGTTTGACGTGAGCGGCGTGATCGAATTGGGATCGATGTATGGGCTATCATGGATGAGCTGCACGGCCTCCAGCATGGTCGTCACGCCCGGCTGAATGCCCATCCAGCACGGCATCGGGCAGCCTTTCGGATCGAGCGCGCCGAGTCGGAACGCGGTCACGGAATCCGCCGCTTTGCCGGGCGATCCGAACCAGATCGCCGTCAACGTGAACACCAGCAACAGCGTCAGCAGCGCCACAAACGCGGTAAAGCGGATCAATCGGCACACCAGGTTGCGCGAGGAACAATGCCATTTAAGCCATACCACGCCGGGTTAACGTGTATTAAATCAGCATTCGATGGAAGGTCTATCTCGGTTGAATCTTGAGTTTCACTCCGAAATCGTTCAAAGAAATCGGGTATCTCTATGTATACACTGCCGAATTGATAATTGAGTTGTATCACTGTAGCACAATCGTATCCAGAATTTAATGGCTTCCCAAGTGCTTCCAGAACTTGACCAACAGACGGGTAACCATGTAATGTAATTCTTGTAACGATGTCTTGATCATTGGAATAAATTACCACATCGTGGTAATCAGTAGGCGTATTGATTAACCGCCAGTCGC